>CAILVY010000255.1 GCA_903837785.1 Candidatus Hydrogenedentota bacterium | reverse complement strand
TTCCTTCTCCCGCATCCAGTTCACGAGCGACATGCTTCCGTCGGACATACTCGGCGTGTCGATGCTCGATCACAAGACGAACGACTTCAAGTTCCGGCCCGGCCCCATCTTTGCGAGCGTGGTGCTGGCCGATGAAGTGAACCGCACGCCGCCCAAGACGCAAAGCGCGCTGCTGGAGGCCATGAGCGAGTATCAGGTTTCCGTGGACGGGGCCACGCATGCGCTGCCGCGTCCGTTCATCGTCATGGCCACGCAGAACCCGGTCGAATACGAAGGGACTTACACGCTGCCGGAATCGCAGTTGGACCGCTTCATTCTTCGGGTCGAAATCGGCTACCCGCCCGCGTCCGACGAACTGCGGATCATGCGGCGGCGGGACCCGTTGAAGGCGCTGTCCGATTTGAAGCCGGTGCTGACGGGCGCCGATCTCATCGGGATGCAGGAGAGCGTGGGGGAGGTGCACGTCGATGAGTCCGTTGCCCAGTACATGCTCGCGATCGTGCAGGCCACGCGCAGTCATGAGCAGATTCAGCTCGGGGCGAGCCCGCGCGGCGCCCTTCTCTTCTACGAAGCCTGCCAGGCGCGCGCGCTGGTCGAAGACCGCGATTACGTCACGCCGGACGATGTGAAGCAGATGGCGGGTCCCGTGCTCGGGCATCGTCTGCTGATCAAGTCGCGCGGGGCTGATTTGGCGACCGCAGCACGCGAGCGCGGACGGGTGATACTGGAGATCCTGAAGAACGTAAAGGCGCCGGTGTGACATGAGGCCGGGTCAAGGCAGACGCGCCGGCAATCGCTTGCGCTTGCCGGGGTTGGTTTTCATCATCATCGCGATGCTGTTGCTGATGGCTGCGCTGAATACGGGGAACAATCTTCTCTTTATCGTGCTGGGCGGTGTCACGAGTTTCGTCCTGATGTCCGTTGTGCTCTCTTCCTGGTCGCTTCGGAACGTTACGCTGCGCCGGGACGCCCCCTATGCCGTGCATCGCGGCGAGCCCTTCCTCATTGAAACGCGAATCGAGAACCACAAGCTGAGCATGCCCACGATCGGGTTGCGGGTGGAAGCGGCAGGCCGGGATGCAGAATCTCTGGGTTTCATCGTGAAGGTCCCCGCACGCCGCGCGGCCGTCCTCAACATCCCGTATATGTTGAACCGGCGCGGCCTGCACCGGATTCCGGCTTTCCGCCTGGCGACGGGCTTTCCCTTTGGCCTCCTCGAGAAGCGTCGCCGCTATGACGACGAGCTGGAGGTCCTCGTCTATCCGCGGATCCGCGCCATGCGCGCGGCGGTAGTGGAGAAGCTGCCCGGGCCGGCCGGCGTGGCGCGAAGCGCCGCGGCGGACGGTGAAGAGTACTTCAGTATCCGCGAGTACCTCCCGGGAGATGAGATACGGCGAATCGCGTGGCGCATCAGCGCCCGGCTCGGTGTTTGGATGGTTCGGGAGATGTCGCGGCAACATTCGCGCTTTGTCATTTTTGCATTGGACACGCGCTGGACCCCGGAAGTGGACCGCTTTCCCGAACACTTTGAAGAAGTCATCGAGGTCGTAGCCTCGCTCGCAGTGACGTTGCTGAAAAGGCAGTTCAACGTGGGCCTGGTCACTCCCACGGGCGCCGTCGAAGGGGGCGAAGGGGTGGGGCAGGAGCGCCGGATTCTGGAGATGCTCGCCCGGCTGGAGCCTGCGCCGCCCGAGATGGATTTTGAGACGCGGCTGCGCAAGCTCGAATCGCATGAAGCGCGGCTCGTTTGTGTGTCGCCGGATCCCGCGCTGTGGGGCCAGCGCAGCACTTCCGGCGGACTGTGGATCCTGGATCCGCGGGAGACGGTCCATGCGTAGCCGGGTTGAAACCGCCCTGCGCATTTCCACGGGCGTCATGATCTTCTCGGGGTATCTGGCGCTCTTCTCCGTCCGGGAGTATGGCGTCACGATATTGGCGATTCCGTTCCTGCTGCTGCTCCTGGCGCCGATTGGCGAGTCACTCGAACGGCGTTTTCCGATCTATCAGGTGCTGTCTCGCGCCGCCACAATTGCCTACGGCTGCTTCATTCCGCTGACAGTGTTGACGTGGGGCCTGCTCAATGCCGTCATCTCGCTCGTAATCTTCATCCAGGCCTACAGCCTGATGCATCGAAAAGAAGAGCGGAATTACTACCACATCTTCCTGATGTCGTTCTTTCTTCTGCTCGGGGCCTGTTCACAATCGCCCGAACCTTCGATCGCGGTGGCCCTGCTGCTGTTTCTCCTCAGCGCCATCTGGGCATTCATGAGCCTCCGCCTGCATGTTGAAACCTGCGCGAGCCAGTCCATCCTGCCGGATATCCTGCCGTTGCACGCGGCCATCTCGAGCGTGCCGTCCGATGCGGGCAGCCCCTTCGATGCGGGCCTCGTGGCGAGCGTCAGCCTGGTTTCACTGCTGGCCGTGCTGCTCACATTGGGCGTCTTCCTGGGCACTCCGCGCATAGAGGCAGGTTTCCTGGGCCGGGGCGAAGGCGAGATTGCGCGCACGGGGCTCAACCGCTCTGTGGATCTGAGCCGTGCCGGCCTGCTGATGGAGGATCAGCGGGCCGTGATGCACGCCGAGTTTCCAGAGGAACCGGAACGGCGCTACGGGGGCCCGCTGTACTGGCGCGTGACGACGATGCCGCAGTATTACCGGTCTCAGTGGAACCGCCGGTCGCTCAGAGAGACCTACGAGCCGGGTCCGTCGTATTTGATTGGCGCGCGGTCGGGCGGTCCGCTGGATGTCTTCCGGAAGCGCATGCCGGACAGGCGCGTCGTGCATCAAACCATCTACATGGACGAAGTGCCGGAAGAGGGACTGCCCTGCCTGGATCTGCCGCAGCGTGTGCTCGTGTCGGAGAAGCTTCGGAACGCCGCGCTGGCCTGGGATGATGCGCAGGATTTCTCCATTGTCCTGCGCACCACAGCGTCGCGCCGCCTTTCGTACGATGTGTGGTCCGAGGTGGACACGCCTTCGCCCGATGCCTTGCGTGCGGAGGTGCACAATTATCAGGAGCGGCTGTCCACGTCAGATTATGAGGTGCTGACGTATCAGGATCTGCTGCGCGAGACGAGAGAGCGGGTGACGCAAATTACCCGGGACGCAAAGAACGATTATGACCGGGTGCTGGCCATTCAGTCGTGGCTCAGCGGGCCGGATTTTGTGTACTCGACGGCCATCCCGGCATTGCCGCCGGACCACGCCATCGATTCCTTCCTGACGACGTATCGCCGAGGCCATTGCGAACTCTTTGCGAGCGCCATGGCATTGATGATCCGCAGCCAGGGCATACCCGCCCGCGTCGTGAGCGGCTTCCGCGGAGGGGACTGGAGCGGGATCGATCAGTCTTACACTGTGCGCGCCAGTATGGCTCACCTCTGGGTGGAAGTGTTGTTTCCCACGCACGGCTGGGTCGTGTTTGATCCGAGCCCCCGCCTGGATGAGGCGCCGACCGGGCTGCGGCGCATGACTTCGATTTTGTCCAGTTACCTCTTGCGCGCAAAGATGTTCTGGTATCAACGGGTGATACGCTACGACAGCGGCCTCCAGTTCAGCCGCTTGCGCAACCTGTCCCTGAACTTGATCCGTTCCATCTGGTCCGGGGACGCAGAGCCTTCCGCGGCATCGTCCGCCGGGCCAGGGACTGTGTCGCGCCGCACGTTGTTCGTCGTGACAGTGCTCCTTTGCGCAGCAGCGGTCGCCGCATTGCTCTGGATGCGGCGCCGCAAGTCCGCTTTGCGCCGTTTGCTGACAGAGGATCAGGCGCGCGCCGTGCAGCTCTATCAGCGGTTTCGCCGTCGCCTTCGCCGGAGCGGCCTCGACATTCGGGGGAAGTCGCCCAGGGAATTACTGAACGAACTGGCTGCACGAGGGGCTTTGGGCATCGAAAGGGCGGAAGCCGTACTCAAGGCTTATCACGACGCCCGTTTCGGGAAGCGTCCTTTGGCTCGGGCTTTGTACGCGTCTTTGAAGCGGGAGCTTCGGTTGATCCGGCTGCCTTAGGGGGGCTCGGTTTCGTATCGTTTATGAGCAGCCCCACCGCATTGGCTTCCCACAGCGCGACGGCGAGGTCCGGGCTTCCGTTGTGATCGAAGTCCTCCGCACACAATGCGCGCGGCTTGCCTTGTTCAAAGCTGTAGATTTCCTTTCGGAATCGAAGCGGCTCGCCGCCGTCATTCAACAAGACGACGACTTTGCACGAGGCAAAGCAGGCCGCGGCGATATCGGGCCTTCCGTCTCCATTGAAATCGTCGACTGCCAAGTCGCGAATCTCCTGTTCAAGAATCTGACGGTTCTCGCCCAGGAGGATTTCCTGTGAGACACTGAAAGAGAAACTGCCGTCGCCGAAAAAGACCACGATCGAGTCCTCGGCCTGGGCGTGGGCCACCACAAGATCCAGTGTGCCGTTGCGGTCCATGTCGCACACGCGAATCTTGCAGGGCAAGTGGCCGCGCGTGGGGAATCGGGCGGCCTCGGCGAACGCGCCCGTTCCGTCCCCCTTCCAAAGACTGGCTTCTCCCGTGCAGTACATTGCAACCGCGAGATCGGCCTGGTTGTCGCGATCGAAGTCGGCCAACTGAAGGTCGCGGGGGCCTCCCGGGGCGCTGATGAACTTTGGCGGGCCAAAATACGCGGTCGCATCGCCGGGCATGAAAATGATGACGTCGCTGGACCACCCCGTGGCGACGAGATCTCGAAGGCTGTCATGCGTGATGTCCTGCACCGCGAGCGCGGTGATGCCCGGCTTGCTGAAGACTCCGTTGCCATCTCCATCGTTTTGACGGAAATACATCAGGTTCTCGTCGGGGAAATGGAATTCCGCGGGCTGAAACAGGCCGTCCTGCTGCCGGTTCAGAAAAACCATAATGTCATTGTGTTTCGTGGCCAGGAAGCTGCCCACGATGATGTCGGGCCACTTCAATGCGTCCACGTTCGCAATAGCGATGGCGTAGGGCGCGAAGTCCGTCTTGAGCGAGGGATGAAACCGCTCGAATTCGAGGTTCGCCTTGGCCATCAGTACGGAGACTTCGTCGTTGGCGGGACGCTCCTCGCGCGGGTCGCTCATGGCGCCCCGGTCCGCCGTGACAATGTCCGGCAATTCGTCGCCATTGAGGTCATGGGCGACGATGGCGCACGGGTTCGGGCCCACCTGATAAAAGTGTTGCCGGACCGAGAAGGTTTCCGGCGAGGCACTCAGGCACAGGCAGAGGAGCAGGAGGGCGGGCACGGTTGCCATTCTATGCATGGGTGCGATCCGGTTCTTGAGCCAGTTGGGCGGCCAGGCGAATGGCCGCGCACAGACTCTGTTCTCGCGCCAGACCCTTTCCCGCGATATCGTAGGCGGTGCCGTGGTCGACCGACGTTCGTACAATGGGAATTCCAAGCGTGACATTCACGCCTTCGTCCATGGCGATGAGTTTAAGGGGAATATGGCCTTGATCGTGATACATGGCGATAACCATGTCAAACTCGCCCGCGCGCATCCGGCCAAAGACGGTATCGGGCGGGTACGGTCCCGTGCAGTCCATGCCTTCCGCCTGGCAGCGCGTGACGGCGGGAGCGATCTCCTCGATTTCCTCCCGGCCGAAGGCGCCGGCCTCGCCCGCGTGCGGATTCAGGCCGGCCACCGCGATGCGCGGCCGCGCGAATCCCATGCGACGAAGCGCATCATGACCGATGCGAATCGAGGCTGCGATTCTATCCGCCTTCACCGCGTCCAGGGCGTCTCGGAGCGAGAGATGCGCGGTTATGTGCACTATGCGCATCGTGTCCGTGAACAAACACATCCGATAGTCGCGCGAACCGGTCATCTCGGCGATCAGGTCCGTGTGACCGGAGCAGGCGATGCCGGCCCTGTGCACGCACTCCTTGCTGATGGGGCAGGTGACCATGCCGTCCACAATGCCTTCGACCGCGAGACGGACCGCGTGTTTGACCCATTCGATTGCGCAGCGTCCCGCCTCGGGGTCAAGGACGCCCGGCCGCATTTCCGGCCCTTCGTGGCCGGCGTTGATGAAGGCGACGCGGCCCTTCGCACAGCGAAGGTCGCGCGCGTCCGCGAGCAACTCCGCGGGCGGCGCCCCGGGGACGCGCTCGCACGCGCGGACATAGGCCCGCATCGAGCCGACAACCACGGGCGTGCAGCAGTGCCACGGTTCCGGGCGCGCCAGGGCCTTGGCCAGGATTTCCGGGCCGACGCCGTTCACATCGCCCATCGTGATGGCGAGCATTGGCCGTTCGCCGGACATCAAACGCCTCCCTTCCCGGAACACAGGGCATCGTAGAGTGTCAACGCCATTATCATGAAGCCCTGGCTATACGGATGTACGCCGTCCGAAGTCAGGGTGTGTGCCGGGTTTGCATCGAGCACGCGCCAGAAAGCGGCATTCATGGGCACGAGAACGGCGTCGAAGTCCCGGGCGATATTCGCCACCGCCTCGACATATGGCGTCAGCAGTTCGTTGTGCGGTGTTCCGTGTTCTTCTCCGATGATCGTGGGCTCACACAGGGCCATGCGGCACTGCGTCCTCTCCCGGGCTTCGGCGAGCAGCCTTCGATAGACCGCTTCGAACTCCCGGAGTTCGACCGCTTCGGAATTGGTCGGCTGCTGCAATTGCCGCCACACATCATTCACGCCAATGCTGACCACGAGCCAGTCGGGCCGGGACATGATGACATCCTCGCGCCAGCGCAAGGCAAGGTGCCGCACAGTATCTCCGCTTACACCACGGTTTTCGATCGTGACCTCCAGGCCCGGATGGCGCGCCCAAAGCAAATCGCGAAAGAGGCGCACGTATCCCCAACCCAGTCCATCCGCGTCCTCACGGCGTCCCGCGTCGGTGATACTATCGCCGATGAAGAGGATGGAATCGCCGTTGCGTATGTGCATGGAGTCCTGTCCTTGCCGTTCCGGGTGAAAGCGCGTGAGACGCGCGGAGCTCTATGATACGTGATGGCGGAAAACATCTCCACTTTGACGCGCGGCGCCTCGCACCGCATGACGCCGAAGCACCGGATCAAGGCGTGTTTCCAGTATGATCCGAATTTTCTGCTTGCAGAATGTGTCGCTGCATGCTATAGTCAAAATTCCGTTTTGAGCATCGCGCAACCACGGCGCAGTGGTGGCGATCGGGGTTCTGGGTTGCGTAAGAAAGGGTTCCCGGCCTGCCTTGGGCCGCCGATGTTTTTGGGGAAGGGCAGCGGGGCATTAATTCGTGTGCGAAGGGAAATGATGAGTGACCGATCCGCTGTCGGAGTCGTTGCGCATTCAGAGTGAAGCATCCTCACGCGGTTTCGACTGGCCCGATGTGCGCGGCGTGCTCGACAAGATTGAAGAAGAGTTGAATGAGATTCGCGAGGCGCTGGATCGCCAGGACGTGGCACACGGGCGCCGGGAACTGGGTGACCTGATGCTGGCCGCGGTGAATGCAGCCCGCTTTCTCGATACCGACCCCGGTGAAGAGTTGAAACGCGCGACGCGGCGCTTTCAGGCGCGCTTCCAGGCGCTCGATTCTGAACTCGTCCGGGAGGGCAAACGGATGGAAAGTTGCTCGCTCAGCGAGTTAGACGCGATTTGGAGCCGGGTGAAAGTGCGTGCGGATAAAGCACTTGAAGAAGGGGCTTGACAAAGCGTCGAAACATGGTGCAGACTCGGCCTCTCATGTGCAGAATAGGCCCATTTTTACAGGGCGAAACGAGGGTGTGGAAAACCTGTGGACAGGCGGTGGAACACCGGAAATACCGGTGGAAAACCTGTTGAAAAGTCCGCACGGCGGACGGGATGGGATAGACGCAGATCTTGGGAAGCCAGACGAGGTGCGCGGGGGCGCGGAGCTAAACGGGGTGCCAACTTGGGAGGCGCGCAGCACGCATGACGCAAGAAGGGCGTGAGTTGCGGGGAGAAGGCGGAGGAGGCGGAACAGTAGGGCTGTTGTCGCCGGGAACGCGGCGCATACTTGACACGGGAGAGTTTATGCCGGTACGAAGTGACGTGAATCCCTGGGTTCAGGCCCAGGAGCACCTTCAGCACGCGCTTGACGAGTATAGTTACAAGAACTGGTTTTCGCAGACCACATTTCAGTCCTTCGAAGAAGGCCAGTTGACTATCGGGGTTCCCAGCGAGTTTTTTGCGGAATGGCTGAGAGACCACTATCTTGACGCCGTGCACGAGGCGCTTCGCGCCGTTTCTCCGGAATTCCGGGAAGTGGCCTTTGTGGTGTCGCAGGACCACGCCGGGGGGAGTGCTTCCGCATCCGCGCCGGCGCAGGTGAACAGTGCGCCCGGTGCGGCGAAAGCCAAAATAAAGGCGGTTCGCGGCTTTAACGGCTTCAATCCCCGGTACACGTTCGATCGCTTTGTCATCGGGTCCGGCAACCGCTTTGCCCACGCGGCCGCCAAAGCGGTGGGAGAATCGCCGGGACGCGCCTACAATCCGCTGTTTCTGTGCGGCGGGACCGGTTTGGGCAAGACGCACCTGATGCAGGCGGTGGGCCAGGATCTGATGAGCCGGGCGCCGGAAGCGAACGTGGTTTACATCTCTTCCGAGCAATTCACGAACCAATTGATCCAGAGCATTATGGACAAGTCCACCCAGCGTTTCCGGGCGAAGTACCGGAAGGTGGACGTTCTGCTCATTGACGATATTCATTTCATCGGCGGCAAGGAGAGCACGCAGGAAGAGTTCTTCCACACGTTCAACGTACTCTTCGACATGCACAAGCAAATCGTGCTTTCCAGCGACCGGAGCCCGAAGGAAATCCAGGGCATCGAGAGCCGCCTGGTTTCGCGTTTCGAGTGGGGGCTCGTGGTGGATATTCAACCGCCCGATCTCGAGACCCGGATGGCCATCCTGCAGAACAAGGCGCGCGAAGAGAATCTGACGGTGCCGCAGGATGTGATGCGCTACATTGCCACGTACGTGACGAGCAACATCCGCGAGCTCGAAGGCGCGCTGGTGACGCTGCTGGCGTACAGCCGGCTCACCGAACAGCGAGTTTCCCTCGCGGTGGCCGAAGAGGTGCTGCGCGCGATGGTGGGCAGCGAGAAGATCAAGCCCGTCACGCTCGAGAACGTGCAGCGGGCGGTCGCGGAGCATTTTGACGTGCGGATTGCGGACCTGCGCGGCAGCAGCCGGCAGCGGCAAATCGTGTATCCCCGGCAACTTGCGATGTATCTGTGCAAGGAACTCATTCCGAGCCTTTCCCTGAGCGATGTGGGAGAGGCGTTCGGCGGCAAAGACCATACCACCGTGCTGTATTCGTGCGAGAAAGTGAATGAAGAGGCGAAGCGGAACAGCGAGATGCGGCGCACGCTCGAACTGCTGAAGAAGAAGATTCACGGCTAGCAACGCGGTACGGGGAGAGCGAATGCGGCGGGCCCACCGGCCCGCCGCCCTGCTTTTCGGGGGAATAGGCGAAGAGAAGGGCCTGTTCTTTTTTGCCAGAAGGCATGCAATATGCTACGATTATTCCAAGGAGTGAATGCGCATGGCCATCCGCGAGATAGTCTTTTACCCGGACGACCCCCTGACCCGGAAGGCGACGCCCTACGATCGCATCGGCCCGAAGGTGGCGGAACTGGCCCGGGACATGATCGAGACGATGTTCGCGTATGACGGCGTGGGCCTGGCTGGTCCGCAAGTGGGCGTCTCCAAACGGATTCTCGTGCTGTGCGAACCGGACGGCGAACCCCGATGCCTGGTCAATCCGGAAATCATCGAGATGGAAGGCAGCGCGGTCTCCGAGGAAGGCTGTCTGAGCCTGCCGCAGCTCTACGCGAACGTACCCCGCGCCACCCGCATCCGGGTGCGCGCGCTCAACGAGAAGGGCGAATCACTCGATTTTGAGGCCCGCGATTTTCTCGCGCGCATCATCCAGCATGAATATGATCATCTGGAGGGTCTCGTCTTTCCAGACCGCCTGGACGTCATGACGCGCGAGGCCATTCTGCACGAATGGAAGGCGCTTCGAAAGCAACTGACAGCGACGGCGAAGGTCTGAGCCGGGGGGCTCGGCCCAACAAGTAGCCAAAGACGGATTGAGCAGCATGTTCTTCAATTCTCCCGCCGTGGAACGACTCGTGGAGGCCTTTCGCCGTTTGCCGGGCGTGGGCAAGCGCTCGGCCGAACGTCTGGCGCTGCATGTCCTGGGGTCGCCTGAAGACGAAGCGCTTGGGCTGAGCGAAGCCATTCGCGAAGCGCGGACCCGCATCCGCCTGTGTTCCGAATGCTGCAACCTGACGGAAGAGGATCCCTGCGGCGTGTGCTCCGACGGGCGGCGTGATCGCTCGGTGGTCTGCGTGGTCGAACGGCCTTCCGGCGCCATGGCCATCGAGAAGGGCGGGAGCTATCGCGGCCTGTATCATGTGCTGCATGGCGTGCTTAATCCGCTGGAAGGCATCGGGCCGAGCGAGCTTCGCCTGGAGCGATTGATGAAGCGCCTGGATGCCGGTTCCATCCACGAAGTCATCGTGGCCACGAACGCGACGGCGGAAGGGGAGGCGACCGCACTTTACCTGGCCAAGTTGATCGGCGCGCGCGGCTTGTCCGTCACGCGCATCGCCCATGGGGTTCCGATGGGGGGCGGGCTCGAATTCGCCGACGATGCGACCTTGTCGCATGCGCTGCAGGGCCGCACGCGCCTGTAATAACAAGAAACGGCACGCTCAGCCAGGCCGAGCGTGCCGCAGTGCTGTGCGGGACGACTACTGCTTCGGGGCGGAAGCCGCTGCTGCTTTGGGCAGGGCCGCCTGAATCTGCTGACGAATGAGGCGCTCGAAGCCGGTGATGCTGAATTCGCCGATCAGCGCTTTCTCCGAAGCGTTCCACTTGGGCTGGCCCGTCAGCTTAAGGCCGTACATGTCCTCCAACTGCGTGGCGAGTGCGGGGATGCCCATGCCCGCGAGGAACTCGAGCTGCGGTCCGGCATCCGGCTCGGCGCCGACGCGCGCCACAATCTTGGCGGAGTCGTTGCTCACGAAGTCGCCGCTCAGGCGGAAATCCACGACTTTCTGAACGATGGCAATCGCGGTCTTAGCGATCGGATCCTGAAGCAGGGCCCGCCAGTCCTGCCCTGAGGCCTGTTGCGCGGAGGCAATCAGGGTGAAAATATCGCCGCTCCGATTGTCAATGGCGGCTTCAATCAGGTGCCCGCCCTGAATGGTGACCGGCTCGCCCTTGATGTCGTGCTGCCATGTTTCCAGCACTTTGTTCTCGAGGCCGTCCGGGATGGCGATGGCGCCGCCGACTTTCAGGACGCCGCGCTGCGGCGCGGTCATCAACTCGGAGTCCCACTTAACCTGCTTGATCGACTTGAAGATATTGGAGTTATCGGCTGCTTGGGCAATGAGGGGCCCCAGCCGCCGTTCGTTGATGAAGAAGGTGAGGTCAATCTGGCCTTTGGCAAAATCCGACCCGGTCAAGAGCGCGATTTCGCGCGGCATCAGCATCGGGATCAACTGGTTCTGCTTGTAGGGCAGCCAGGAAGGCAGGGGCAGGGCGTCGGGCGGCAGATAGTGCGCGATAAGATCGTTGAGTTTGTCGGGATTGAACAGCAGGCGCACCCGCGTATTCTTGTTGACGAATTGTTCGTAGGAGGCGGGCGGCGCCTCGCTTATCCCATACTGCTGATTAACTTTCACGAAGCCAACGCCCGCCACGATCGCCACGCCCACAATCAACACGAGCAGTACGATCAGGCCGATGAGACAACCCTTCTTCACAGAATGGACCCTCCATTTGAAGCCGCTGAGCGAGATACACTCTCCTGGACGTACTTTAAGCGTGCCCGGCGGCGAAGTCAAACTTATCCGCCCAGCGCGCGCCGCAGCCTGGCCTCAAATCCGCTCAGGTGGTACCGGCCGTGGAGCGTGGCCGCGCCGGTCCACTGCGCATTTCCCGAGAAAGTGAAGCCACGCCCGGCGCCGAGGAATTCCGACAAGCGCCCGGACAGGGCACTGACGGCCGCATCCACGCGTTCTCTGGTGCCTTGGCTGGAGAGGGTGGCCTTCACGTCGAAGACGAGGTCATCGTCCTGCTGCAAATCCGCTTGCAGGGAAAGCACCGCAATCGAGGGCCAGGCCTCATTCAAGGATACATGGAGGTCGTTCCCGCCCCAGGGCCCGTACGCCCGGAGCAGGGCCGCATGCAGCTTGAACAGAAGCCCGTTCGCGTTGTCGGCCGAACAGGCGAGCAAATGCTTCTGCGGCGGTTCCGGCGACACAAAAGGGGTGTATTCGGGCCAAATCGCCGCGGCCGCCTCCACGGCCTCGCCCGGAACCAGCAGCAGTCCGGAAGCCAGCAGTACTTGGGGTTGTTTGCGCAGGAAGCGCGGCGCGTCCCATTGCACAACGCGCAAATCACTGAGGAGGCTGGAATCGTCCAAGGCTGCCTGAAAACCGCGCCGCTCGGGGCGATCATTGACGAAAAGCGTGACGCCGAAAGCGTCCGGGCCCTTCTCGTCGAGGAGTATTGTGAATTCATAGGGCAACTGATGAACCCACTCCAGGCGAATCGGTCCGGGCTGCATCGAACTCAGGCGAGGAATGTCTCTCACAAAGCGCGAACCGGCGGGGCTGAGACCGGAGAGGTAGTCCTGTACCCGGGAGGGTTGGGCCATCAGGCACAGCACGGTTTGCCGCGTGAGGAATGCATCATGGGAAACGCGGCCCGGAGTGGCGAAATGCAGATAGCACCACGTGCTGCACGCGGCCGCCAGAACGATGAGAACGACCCCGGCAGCCGCGGAGGTTCTGCTGGCAGTCAATCTCATGGCGCGGCGCTCGCTTCGGCCCGTTGCCAGACAAACGCTTCGATGGGCCGCAACAATGAGAAGCCGAGCCGCTCGTACAGCCTTCGGGCGGGATTGTCCGTGGTTACCCCGAGGACCACTTTGTCGAGGCTCTGGGTGCGGAATACGTGCGCCAACTCCCGCAGCAGCGCGGCGCCCAGTCCAGCGCCCTGGTACTTGCGGACCACGGCCAATTGCAGGACAAATCCCGCGCCGGGGGCAATTTCGCAGCCCAGGATGACGCCCGCGCACACGCCGTCGGCCACGATCATCCGGGCATAGCCCGGCTCAATGGTCCCGTAACTTCCTCCGTAGACGCGGCGGAGAAAGTCGAGCGCGTTTGCCTGGCTGCGCACTTCGAAGTGGAGGCGTTGTCCCGGATGATCCTGATACGCATCCACGATGCAGGCAGCGGCCTCGGGCCAGTCTTCCTGTTCGAGCGGAACCGAACGCCACTCCCTCCGCACTTGCAGCCCGGGGGCTTCGAGGGGCGCGTGCATCAACTGCCGGGCAATGCGTTCGAATCCCAGTGCTGCAAAGACGCTGTCGAGTTCCAAGGGAGAAAAGGGCGTGACTTCGGCCACGACGTTCTCAATGGGGCAGGTGCGCATGAGCGCAACGGCCTCGCGGACTAACTGCGCTTCAACGCCCTGTCCCGCGTATCCCGCACGCACGTGAATGAACGAGATCTCGGCCACGGGTTCCCGTAACAAGCCGAATAGGATGCCCGCAACACGATTCCCGTCAAATGCGCCGAGGGCCAGCACCGCCTCGTGAACGATATTCGAGGAGAAGACCGCCCGCGCACGCCGGCGATAGTCCATGGCGGCCATGGGGCCGTAGAGGCTGGACAGGCCCTCCGCGATTTCCTCGACACAGTCGTCAAAGTCCGGGGGCAACGTCTCAAGTGGGCGAATTTTGAACATGGGCGGCAATCCTGGAATCCCCTGTGCGAAGAACGCCGCAATCAAAGCAGCAGCCAGAACACGAAGAAGAGCGCAAGGAATACCAGGAACATCGCCCAGAACAAGAGACCTCCGAACGGGCCAATCTCATGGAACGCCCGCACTTTGAAAAGCACGGACGGCAAAGACAGGATATCTTTGAAGCCAAATGCCTCCTTAGTGCCAATAACCATCCAGAATTTGCCGTCCTGGGCGTTCGAAGTGAACCCGACAAGATAATAGTCGCCACTCTGCGCGAGCACCGGTTCGTGCGCGGCAAACTGCCAGGAGTCGGTTCCTGTAAATTCCTCGTTAAACACCACCGGGGTCTCGTCCAAAGTGCTGTAAAGAATGCCTCCATAGCCCGCGGGAAGTTCAAACGGGACGTCGATTGACGGCAGTCCGGGTCCCAGGAGCGCCAAGACGGGACGCAGGTCCTGATATCGATCAATCTTGGGAACCCCCGCCTGAAGAGACAGCTTGTCGCCTGCCTCCGCATGAAAGGTGAACCAGAGCTCCGGCTGCGTTGCGGTACGTTCGTGATAGCCCACCTGCGAAACACTCGGATCGGCAATTACGTACGCGGTCGCGGCAGTGGTGGGGCCGCCGTCAACGACAACCGGCTTGTGCGCCCACGCGCCCGAGACGAGGAGCATCAATACGGAGAGGATGGCAAAGGTCCGAAGCTGCACGTTCATGGCTGCATCCTTTGACTGTGAGAGGTCTTTCCGAAGTGCCTCTATTGCGCGATCGGGTTCGGCAGGTCGATGAGCAACTTGCGGTCTTCCTCGCGCAGGGGAAATGCGGCGATGTCCTTCTTTGCCGAGCCAAAGACGAGCCTGCCCTCATAGGTGAAGGTGGACTTGCCCACGCTGCAACACTGAACCGTCCCGGTTTCGGCCACCGGGTCCAACCTGCGGCCGCCATGTGAACACTGGTTGCAGAAGGCATGATACTGGCCATCGTCCCCATGGACCAGCAGCACGCGCTTGGGCAGCCCCTCGCCCTCGATGCGGAGGGCGGCGCCGGGCTTGGACAGCTCGGGCGCCCGCTGCAGGTCAAGGGTGACCACGCCTTCGGAGTAGGTCCAGCACCCCGGGTCGGCGGGCAGGCTCGTGACGCATTTGCCGAGGATGCGCTGAAAGAAGCTGCGCTTCAGGAACTTGATCTTGCTGGGGTGCTCCGTGATCATTTTGCCGCCTTTATCTTCATTTCTTTGGCCAGTGTGGCGCCTTCACGCTTGTTCGCCACTTTGCAGACCGCGTACTCGGCTTCCACCGCGCTTACGGTGAGCTTCGCCACGGGTTTCTGGCGATGGGCGATGACTTTGCCGCCGGCCTCGACGGGATCGCCGTCCACATAGACGGTGAATTCCTGGCCGGTTTGCACGCCGCTCTTCTTACCCAGGTTGATGAGGACGGCGCTTTCATCCGAGGCGTCGGCAATCAACCCTTGCAGCTCGCGGCCGCTAACGAGCTTTGCCTGCAGTTCCGCGAGCACGGCCTCGACAGTCTTCACGGGATTCTGCTCGTCAACCGGCTGCGAAGTCTGCATGGCGATGGCCGTGGTTTCCGTATCCACGAGCCGCACATACATCATGATGTCGGCGCCCATCCGCCCGAAATCGATGAACCCGAGATAGCCCGCGGAGAGGACCTGCCCGAGCCGGCGTTGCGTGTCGGCGGTGGTGAGTTCCGAACTGCCGAGATTGAGTTCCTGCAGGAGTTGATCGAGCATCTGGCGCTCGACGATCCCGACGCGTTCGTCGCCCTGCAGGCGCGCTTCGATCTCGCGCTGCAGGAGGACATCGAGTCCGGCACGCTCGAAAACCACGTTCTGTTGCGGAGAGGGCAGGAAAGCCATCACGAGCGGACGTGTCGTCCAGTCGTCCTTGGGTTTATCGGCGGCCGCCTGTTTCATCTCCGCGTAGCGCTTGGACAATTCCGCAATCTGCGTGCGAATGAGTTCGCCGCGCTTCACGTCATTGGCGGCTTTCAGGTCACGCTGGACTTGTTTCAGCATCAATTCGACCACGTCGTCCGGCCGGAGGGCGCTGGCTTTCTGAAGCACTTCCTCGGCCTGCTTCAAGTCGCCTTTCCCGCGGTGGGCCGCCCCTTCGTTGCTCAGGGCGACCACATTGTAGGGATCCAGGGCCACGGCTTGCTTGTACGTGGAAATCGCCGCGTCAGCGTTGCCCTGTTGCTGCGCCACCCGGCCCTGCAAATTCAGGGCCTCGGACTTCTGCCAATTGGCCGCGGGCGCATCTCCGGCGGGGGCGAGGGCGGCGGCGGCCTCATCCACCTTGCCGGTTTTCAGCAGGGCTTCCGCCTTCACAGTGCGCGCATAGGCATCGTTTGGGGCCTGATCCGCGATCTTGAGGGCCTCTTCCGGCTTGCCTTGTTCTAGCGCCACGGCCGCGAGCCCGCTCTTGGAGTCGATGGCGCCGAATTCCTTCTGCGCCTCATCGAGCTTGCCCTCGGACATCAGAATGAAGCCCTTGAGCTCCGTAGCCCCCTTCTTGTCCTCGCCGGACTGTGCGGCCTCGTTGGCCACGTCCAAGGCCTCCTTCGCGCGCTGCTGATACAGGTTCTCGGCAACTTCCTTGAGGATTTGCGCCTGCCCCGCCCCGCCTCCGACAATCACGCGCTCGATCGTCCGTTCCTTGTCCGCCTGCACAAAAAGAGTGAGCGGGGAGGAGGTGACTTCTTTGAGCCACGGCGCGTCCTTCAACAGCGCAGCGTCGATGATCGCGTATTTGATGCCCAGGCGGTCGGCGAAGGTCTTGAGGGCGGCGGCGTCCCCCTGGAGTCCCAACGCGACGATGCGAATCTTGTCTTTCCCGTAATGCATGTCGAGATAGCGGAGTTTCATCGCGATTTCATCGCCGGCATTCACGGAGAAGAAGTAGAGAATCACGAGGCGTGGCTGTTGTTGGATGATGGCGTCCAAGTCGATGGCCTGGCCCCGGATATCCACGGCCTTGATGGCGGGGGCGGGCTTGCCTTGCGCCAGTTGGGCCGATGCGGCGGGCGTCAACAGCCAAGCCGCCAGGATGAGCATCAGAAGATTTCTCAGCATTCGCATATCTCCCCTTCACGGAGCTTTCGGCTCCCTCTGTGGCGTATTATAGCATCCCGAGCCCGGCTCATTGCCGTTTGGCATAGAGGACAAAGAACTGAGCCTTGCCCCAGTGGTCCGGTCCGGCGAGGTCCTGCTTGATGGGGAGGATCGTGTGGCCTTCCACGGCGCCCGCCACTTCAAACGTCACTTTCTCCGGGGAGGCGCTGACCGGCACCTGGGCCTGGCCGATGTCATCGGTTTCGGCGCGCCCGATTTCACGGCCCGAGGCCGCGTCGCGAATCGTGATTTGGGCGGCTTTCAGCCGGACAATCCGCTTGGCGGCGTCTTCCGCCTGTTCGGCCGCGGCAAAGCGATCCTGGGCGTTTTCCGTGCCGGAAACGGCCTGCAAGTCGGCACTCACTTCCGGGCTCTCGGAGTAGTAGACCTCGACGGAGACTTTTGAGGGCCCTCCGGGCAGCGCGACCGGGTCTCCGTCCCGCTGCCCGCGAAAGATGCCCAGGCCCACGGCCAGGAGCACGAGCACCCCGGCAAGGCCTCCGGCGACGGCCGTGGAGGTCTTTCTGGAGCGCGTCGAGATAGTCTCGGCCGCCGGAACACCGGGAGGCGGGGAGGTGGAGAGGAGCGTGGCGCTCTGGCCGCCCGCCGCGGGGGTGGTGCGGCTTAGAACCGTGGACGTGTCCGGGCCCGCCGCGGGCCGTGTGAGCACTGTCGAGGCCCCGTCCGCTTCCGGAAGGGCCTGCAGGGCAAGAACGGCAGGGTCGGGTTGAGCTTTCACGCTTTCGCGCAATGCCGCCGCCAGGGCACGGCCGTTTTGATAGCGATGCTGCGGGCGTTTTCCGAGGGATTTCAGGACCACGTCGTTCAAGGCGTCGGGCACGGCGTAATTGAGTTCGGCCGGGGGAATCGGATCGGCCTTCATCGTTCGCTGCATGACGGCGGCCACGGATTCGCCGTTGAAGGGTTTCTCTCCCGTGAGCAATTCGTACACGATGATGCCGACGGAGAAGAGGTCGGAACGTCCGTCCGTCTTCTGTCCCATGAACTGCTCCGGGCTCATGTAGTGGGGCGTTCCGATCATGGCGCCGTCCTGGGTGAGATTCGAGTCACTCACGTGGGCGATGCCGAAATCCGCGACTTTCAGATGGCCGTTGGGCAGCATGATGATGTTGGCGGGCTTCACATCGCGGTGGACAATGCCCTGATCGTGGGCGGCCGCGAGCGCCTCGCAGATCGTGGCGCCGATGTCCGCGATCCGCTCCATCGACAGGCTGCATCTATCCTCAATAAGCCGGCGCAAGTCGCCGCCGTCGAGGTATTCCATGGCGATGTAGGCCACGCCGGCCTCTTCGTCCGCGTCGAATATTGTGATGATGTTGGGGTGATTCAGGGCGCCCGCGGCCTGTGCCTCCCGGAGAAAACGCTTCATCAATTCGTCCGCCATGCCGGATGCGGCCAGGAGGTCGCGGCGGGCGGTCTTGATGGCCACGCGGCGCCCGATGTTGGGGTCGCGGCCCTCGTAAACCACGCCCATGGCGCCGCGGCCCAGTTCCCGGACGATCTCATAACGTCCCAGGCGTTCCGGTGGTGCTTGTTCCGCCAAGTGCTGCTCCTTTGTTAGGGTTTCTTCAGCGTCTCGATGAATCCCTGCACTTGCCTGGCGCTTTCGGCGTCGGGATTCAGCGCCAGATAACGCTGGAAGTGCTGGAGGGCTTCGTCGCGCCGGCCTTCTCCGGCGTACAGCAAACCGAGATTATAATGGGGCGCGCCGTAATTCGCGTTGAGTTCCACGGCCCGTGTGAAGGCTTTCACGGCCTCTTCGTTTCGTTTCAACAAGCGGCAGACCTCGCCGAGGTCATTGTACGCGGCGGCCGAATCCGGGGCGAGTTCGACAGCGCGGGCGAAGCACTGGGCGGCGCTGTCATTCTGCTTCCGGGCCAAGTACACACGTCCAAGATTGCGCTGCGTTTCGATGGCGCCGGGACGCAGCTTCGCGGCCTGGAGATAGGCCGTTTCGGCGGCGGCGTAGTCCTTTGCGGCGGCGGCAATGACCCCCTGGTTGAACCAGGCCTCATAGAAATCCGGGAGCAGTTGCACGGCCAGCGCATACGCCTGTTGTTTCGTTGCGGGATCCGCTGCAAGTACGCCCTGATTGTATGCTTCCACGGCGCGCCGTTCCTTCTCGGCGATGCCGGGAACCGGGATTAGCAGCGGCTCGATTTCCTCGAGTGCGGCGGACTGTTCCGGGACAGCCACGCCGTGCCGCACAAGCAGGGGATAGGCATTATTCACTGGATTCACCACAGTGACCCAGTCTTCTTTTTCGAGTTTCCCGATAATCATCCCCACGAGCGCGCCGTCCCGGTCGAAGACCGGCCCGCCGCTCGAACCGGAACTGGCGCGCAGGTCGGCCTGAATCACGGGATATCCCCGATAGCTTCGGTTCGTGTTGGAGACGATACCCGTGACAGTCGAAAAGTCGAGGTTTTTGGGCGCGGCAATGGAAACCAGGGGCGCGCCGTTCTTCAGGGTCGCTGCGTTCCCGAGGCGAACCGCGTGGGGGAGAGGTTGTTCCGCCTTCAGGAGCGCGATTTCCCGGCGGCTATCCACTTCCTGCACGGTCACGGCAACGCTCACTCCCTCCCGGGTGCGCGCCTTCAGATCCGTTACGCCGTCGATCTGATGTGCGGTGGTCAGAATCTCGCCCCCGGTCCCCACACAGCAGCCGCTGCTCTGCACCTCCGCCCCGGTGTTCGTGCGGGTGCCGAGGAGCGTCAATACCGCTCCCTCGTTTTCCTGGACGATATGCTCCACGTCGAGCGGTTCCGCGGCGTCGGCGCAGCACGCGGCAACGCAACCCAGAACCGCCCAGGAAATCAGCCTCATTGCCCAACCCTCTGCACTGCATCTTCCTCGAAAGCTATGATAAGCGGCATGCCGCCACGAGTCAACGATCCCGCTTTTGGCAACCCGTTGGCGTGTGATAGGATGAAGTCATGCGAACGAGTGGAGGAGCTTTGCGAATGAAACGGATGATTGTGTTGGCCTTGGCGGTGTTGGGACTGGCGTGCGGGGCGGGTGCCCAGGGCGTGGTCGGCGATGTGTTTTCCGGCAAGTTGATCAAGCCGGAACCGGGTGTCTACGCGTGGTACGACCTGAAAGACAATGAGGGCAACAAGACCTACTTTGTCCGGCTCGCGGTCGTGGGGGAGGAGAAGGTTGGCCGGAAGAAAGGCGACTGGCTCGAAACGGAAGTCATCCCGCAAATTGGCTTTCCCTCAATCTACAAAATGCTGCTGACGGGGCCGGCCAGCGACACGAGCAACATTCACAAGGTCATCGTAAAGGAAGGGCAGCGTCCGCCCATGGACGTGCCGCTGGACACGCAGCAGGCGGAGAAGGGCGGGAAGGAAGCGAAAGAGAAGCGGGATTCACTCGGGAAGGAGAAAGTGAGCACCGGGCAGGGGGAAATCGAGGCCGAACACGTGGTGATCACCAAGGCGGGGGAAGATCAGAAGGAAGAGAGGGTCGACGTCTGGCTGAATGACGAAGTGCGGCCCATGGGCATTGTCAAGATGACTTCCGCGAGCGGCGAACTGATTCTGCAGCGATACGGACAGGGCGGACCGGATGGGGACAGTCATCTGGACGCGCTGCGGCAAGCCACCACCCCGGAAACGCCCGCGCCCAACGCCGACGTGAAAGTGAAAGTTGAAGGCGGAGCTGCCGTGGAAGGCGGCGCGGCCCCTGCGGAAGCCCCGAAGAAAGCCCCCGAAGGCGGCAAGGCGAAGGAAGCCGCGCCCAAGGCCGATAAAGGGGTCGAGAAGAAATCAGAGGCGCCGAAGGAAGGGAAGAAGCCATGAAGCATGCACTCGTCTGGGTATTGCTGCTGGGGGCCGTTCTTGGCCTGGTTTCCTGCAAGACCACCGGCAAGCCGGCCGGCGAAGAGGCCTTGGTTCCGTTCCAGCCCTCGGCCCCGCTTGCCCAGTTGCATGTCGAGAAGGCAGCGTACCCCAGCCTTTTCTCCGCGCGCTCGTATGCCTTGTGGGTGGGGCCGGAGGTCACACGGCAGCGGCGTGACGAGGCGCTAGCGGCCGGGGAAACCGTTCTGGCCGACAGTGACAAGGCCGCAGCCGAAATCGACGAGAACTTCGTCGTCTTCGAGTGCCACATCGAGTCGGTTTTCGAGGACATGAGTATCGGCTATGATGTCGTGGGGCTGCGCGGCATCCAGATGTATCTTGAGACTCCCGACGGAGGCAAGGTTCCCCCCGCGCAGGTGATCATGGGCACCCAACTGGAAGAGAAGCCGCAGGGGGCGCTCAAGATCTTCCGGCGCACAAACCTCGCGGTATTCCCCAAGAAAGACCTGAACCTGATGGCTTCTCTCTCCAAGGAGAAGACGCCCTCGGTTCGTCTCGTGCTGGACGGCTACAACTCGAAATTCTGTTTTGAGTGGTTTGCCAATCTGCCGACGGGCGCTCCGCAACCGCTGATCTCTCCCGAGCTTCGTCAGGCAGTGAAGATGAAGTACAACGAGTACTACGGCAAGCTGCAGGAATTCGGGCACCGGTTCGATTGAGGCGGGCACGGGCGTGAAAGCGGCAATCAGGGCAATCATGATCGTGGTGGGCTTTGTGCTCATCGCCGTCGCGGCAGCCGCCATCTTCATTACGATGCGCTTTGAAGGGGTGTTTCGGGATCAGGTCGAGGCGCGGATTTCCGAGTCGCTGGGGGTGGCCGCCGGCATAGATCATATCCGCCTTGCGCCGGCCCGCCTCGGCATTGAACTGCGCGGCGTGCGCCTGAAGAATCCGCCCGAATTCAAAGAGGACCAGGCGATCGAGTGCGAACGCATTCTGATACAGCCCGATTTGAGAACCGTCTTCTCGGAGACAATCGCCATCAACGAGATCATCCTGAACGGGTTGCGCATCAACCTGCGCTATCGGCCGGGGGAGGGCACGAACCTCGGGCAGATCTCGCGCCAGGCCGCGCAACACGCCGAGCCCGCTTCCGGAGCGAAGGCGCCCCGGCGCCGGGTGCTTGTGAAGGAAGTGAAGAGCAGCGGCGGAACCTTCGAAGCGCGAAGCAACCTCTCGCTGGGAGTGCCGGTCTCGCTGCATATCGAGCCCTTCGCCATCAAGAGCGTGGGCGGGGGCCAGCCCGTCTCCCCAGCAAAGCTCACCTCCATCGTCCTGCGCAGCCTGGTCATGGAAGCGGTAACACTCAAGGGGCTTCTCCGGCCGGTGGTCGAGCTGTTGCGCAAGGAAGTGCAGTAGCCGCAGGGGGTTTGACACTGCGTAAAGCCTTGGGTATCATGGCCCTGCTTGAAGGCGCAGGAAACGTCGACGTAGTCCGGAGGGTTCGAAAACTATGGCGCGCGTGGAGCTACGGAATCTCTGTAAAGTCTTTCCCGGCGGGGTGCAGGCGGTAAAAGAAGCGAATCTTGTCATCGAGGACAAGGAATTCGTAGTGCTCGTCGGGCCTTCGGGATGCGGCAAATCCACCACGCTGCGCATGGTTGCCGGGCTCGAGGAAATCTCTTCCGGCGAGATCTACATCGACGGCGTCCTGGTGAACGACGTCCCGCCGAAGAACCGTGACATCGCCATGGTTTTCCAGAATTATGCGCTGTATCCGCATATGACTGTGTACAAGAACATGGCCTTTGGGCTCATTCTGCGCAAGTTCAAGAAGAAAGAGATTGACGAACGGGTACGCAAGGCGGCCGAGATTCTCGGGATTACAGAACTGCTGGATCGTCGGCCCAAAGCGCTATCGGGCGGGCAACGCCAGCGCGTGGCGGTGGGCCGTGCCATTGTGCGCCAGCCGAAGGTTTTCCTCTTTGACGAACCGCTTTCGAACCTCGATGCGAAGCTGCGGGTGCAGATGCGGGCGGAGATTTCGAAACTGCATCAACGCCTGCGCTCGACGATGATCTACGTCACGCACGATCAGGTCGAGGCGATGACGATGGGCGACCGCATCGTGGTCATGCTCGACGGCATCATCCAGCAGGTGGCCACGCCGCTGGAACTGTATCATCACCCGGTGAACAAGTTCGTGGCGGGCTTTATCGGCAGCCCCCCGATGAACATGATCAACGGCACGCTGTACGCGCAGAACGGCAATGTGCGCTTCCGCGACGACTCCTCGACCATCGACCTGATCGTACCGGAAGGCAAGCGGAGCAAGCTCGAAAGCCACCTGAACAAGCGCGTGACGATCGGCATCCGCCCGGAGGACCTGAACGAGAATGCCTCGCAAACCCCCAAGCCGGGGATCAGCATACAGGCGCCGGTGGAAGTGGTGGAACCGATGGGTTCGGAGATCAACCTCTACATCGCCATTGGCAAACAGTCGGCCACGGCGCGGATCAAGTCCGACCGGGAACCCGAGATCAACAAGCCGCTTGTCCTCGATGTCACGATGGGCAACGTGCATTTCTTCGACCTGGAATCGGAACTCACTCTCGTATGAACGGCCTCCCCGCGGGTTTCACCGGGCGCGCTTCGGCGCGCCTGTCGCCTTGAGGGCGACGCCATGGCCTTTGCCTGGCCGGAGGGAAAACGTTGCGCCGTCAGCTTGAGCTTCGATGACGCCCGTCCCTCTCAGTTGGATGCGGGGGTGCCGCTGTTCGCGGAATACGGCGTCCACGCCTCGTTCTACGTGCTCCCGTGCAACGTCGAGAAGCGCATCGAGGACTGGCGCGCCGCGGCCGCCGCGGGACATGAACTGGGCAACCACACGATGTCGCATCCGTGCAGCGGCAACTTTGCGTTCTCGCGGGAGAACGCGCTCGAAGGCTACACGCTGGCGCGCATGGAGCGTGAACTGCTGGAATGCAATCGCTGTATCGAAACCCTCTGCGGCGTGACGCCACACACGTTCGCCTATCCGTGCGGCCAGACGTATGTGGGACGCGGCCCGGATACGCGGAGCTATGTTCCCCTTGTGGCCAAGCACTTCCTCGCGGGGCGCGGCTTCCCCAACGAATGCGCGAACGCCCCGGCGTTCATGGACCTCGCCCAAAGCGCCGGCTGTTCCTTTGATCAACTGCCCTTTGATGCGCTTCGGAAGATGATCGAGACCGCGGGAGGTGAAGGCGGCTGGCTTGTGCTGGCGGGGCACGACATCGGCGGGGAGGACCGGCATCAGACGGTTCACACGGACGCCTTGCGCGCCCTGTGCGAATTTGCGATGCATCCGGCCAACGGAATCTGGATGGACACTGTGTCGAACGTGGCAAGTTACATCAGGGAATGGCAAGAACATGAGCGTTGACATCGACAAGGCGAAAGCGTGCTTCGAGGCGGAATTCGGCGTTGCCGCGGAGACGGTGGTACGCGCGCCGGGCCGCGTGAATATCATCGGGGAACACACGGACTACAATCACGGGTTCGTGCTCCCGATGGCCATCGAGCACAACACAGTCGTGGCGGCCCGCCGGCGCAGCGACCGCACGCTGAATGCCTTTGCCGCGAACATGAATCGCCGGGCCCAGGCCAGTCTCGATAATCGCATACGGAATGACGCGGAACCCTGGATCGACTACGTGGTGGGCGTTGCGGACGAATTGGACAAGCTCGGACAGCCGTTGCATGGCGCGGACCTCCTCATCCTGGGCAATGTTCCGCTGGGCTGCGGCCTGAGCAGTTCGGCCGCCCTCGAGATGGCCGCGCTCTGCATGTTCGAGTCACTGGGCGGGTTTCGCCTGGAAGGCGCGGAGGCCGCACGCCTCGGCCAGCGCGTCGAGAATCTCTTTCTCGGGCTCAGCACGGGCATCATGGATCAGTTCATTTCCCGTTGCGGCAAGACCGGCCACGGCCTGTTTCTGGATTGCCGCGACTTTCGCTACGACCTCATTCCCGTCGCCTTTCCCGGCGCGCTGTTTGTCATTGCGAACACGTGCTGCGCCCGGGGCCTGACGAAATCCAAATACAACGAACGCGTGGCGGAATGCGGCGAGGCGGTTGCCGCGATGACGGCGCACAAGGGCGCCGGCACGCATCTCCGCGATTTCACGCTCGATGATCTTGAGACGTGCCGCGAACTCATGCCGGACACGCCCTTCCGCAGGGCACGGCATGTCATCACAGAAAACGAACGTACGCTCGATGCGTGTGAAGCGATGCGCCTCGGCCAGGCCGAACGGCTCGGCGCCCTGATGAACGCGTCGGACGAGAGCCTGTGCAGGGACTATGAAGTAACCAGCTTCGAATTGGACACGATGACGGCTGTGGCGCGCTCGCTGCCGGGCTGTTTCGGCGCGCGGATGACTGGGGCCGGGTTCGGCGGCTGCACGATCAACCTCGTGGCCGAAGCGCAGGCGGAGTCCTTCGGGCAGGCACTCATGGCACAATACACGGAACGCACGGGAATTCAAGGCGAGTTGATTGTGTCCAAGCCGGGCGGCGGTGCAGAAATCGTGAAATGACCTCCGCTTCCCGTGCTCGTGGCCCCGTTCGCCGAGCGCGATGACGAGTTCCGAGGACAAGAGGATGCAGGGCGTGAGCAACGCGGGCCGTATAAACTGGCTGCTAGGGGCGGGCGTGCTGATCGCGTGCGGCACGGCGCTGACGTTGAGCCTCGCCCATCTCTCGCGCCCTGATCTGTGGCACGATGAACTCGTGCATGTCTTCGTGGCCAAGCACATTGCCGCCCATGGCACGCCGGCCCTGCCCAGCGGCGTCTTCTATCCAAGCTCGATGGCCTACAATTACTTGCTGGGCGGCGCAGTGGCCCTCCTGGGCGATGGATCATTCGCCGTGCGTGCGCCGTCGGCGCTGCTCCACGCCCTCAACGTGCTCCTGCTTTTCCTGCTCACCCGCCGGCTCTTCGGAAATTCGGTGGCGCTCGTCGCGGCCTTCGCATTGGCCGCTTCGCCCTGGAGCGTGGCCTGGGCGCGGCAAGCGCGGATGTACACGCTCCAAAGCACCGCCTATCTCTTGCTGTTGTGGTGGGCGTGGGAGGCGCTTCAGGCGGAGCACGGGCGGCGCGCCGCGTGGGCGGCCTTGTTGGCCATCCTGGCGTATTGGGCGGGCGTCTTCAGTTCCTATCACTCGATTCTCGCGCTGGGAAGCGTGGGCGCTTTCCTTTGCCTGGCCGCCGCGGGAGAGCGCGCGGGGCTCTACCCTGCCGAGCCTCGGCGCAGGCACTATGCGATCGGCTTGCTTGCCTGCGTCGCATTGGGCGTCATGACTGTCGCCGGACTCTTCCTGAATCCCAATCCCACAGATCAGGCGGCCGTCTTTCAAACCGGCCTGGGGGGGCGCCTGCCCGACCCGCAGCGCCTCGTTAGGTGGTACTATCTCCGCTGGCTGAGCGAGAACCTGAGTCTCGGCTTCCTGCTGGCAGCGCTGCTGGGCACCGCGCTCCTTTTGTTCAAGGAGAAACAGCGCGGCCTGTACATGGCGCTGGCGTTCTGGGCGCCGGTCCTTGTGCTCACATTCCTCATCGGGTACCGCCGGGAACGCTTCATGTTCTTCTGCTTCCCATGTTACGTGGCGCTCTTCTCTTACGCCCTCGTGCAGATGGCGCGTTTCATGACGCAGTTTCGCCGCTCCGCGGGGCATGCCGTGCTGGGCGCGGCGATACTGCTTTTCGGCATGCGGCTGGCCCTCTCGGCGGAGAAACTCACGTTGGACGCCGTGCACGTGGCGCGGGGAGACAATACAACCCTGGCCGTGAAGCATCAGCAATGGCGTAAACCCTGCGAATACGTCAAGCAGCATTGGAGCGGCGAGACCGTCCTGGCCACGATGGCGCTGCCCGTGATGTATTATCTCGGCCACATTGACAACTGGTTTCCCAACCGCTACACGCGCTGGGAGTATCAGGAATCCGGCCTGCCCGGCCTGGGCTCGCTTGACGAATTGCAGGCGTTCATCCTCGAGCACCCGAAGGGCTATTATCTCGCCGATGAGGAACGTTTTGAGAAATGGCGCGGCCATGGCGATCTCCCGGATCTCGGCCGGGAAGTGGCCTGGGTCGAAGCGAACATGACCCGCATAGACGAAGGATCGAGCGACGACGTCGCTTTGTTCTCGTGGGGCATGACCCCGCCTGCGGCGCCGCCTAGTCAGGGGCGCCAGGGCCATTAGCACACTGCAGGGAGAATATGGCGCGGGATCCTTTCACCCGGCGACGCTTCAGACGCCGGCACCACGCGGCCCTGAATTCCGGGAGGCGCCGGCGCGCAGTTGCATCAATGCGCGGGCGCTCCTATAGTTAGCCGCATGCACGCGGGCGGGCAATCAGGTAAAAGCTGGACCCGATACCTCATCCTGGTGGGGGCCGGGTTCCTGGCCGTTCTTGTGTGGCATTTCGGCTGGCGCGACATTCTCGCGGCCTTCGCCCGAGTGCGGCCCTGGCCGTTTGTGGCGATGCTCGGCGTCCTGCTCGCCGGGTTCTGGATTCGCGCGTGGAAATGGCGCTATGTCCTCGGGCCGGGCCAGAATGCGGTGGGGCTCTTCTTCCTTGCGAAGACCGCCGGGAGTTTTTCGCCGGGCAGAGTGGGGGAGCTGGCGCCCTTGCTCCTCAAGCGTCACCGCAATTCCCGTGTGGCCGCGTGGATCCTCGTGGACCGCGTCCTGGAAGTCGTGCTGACGCTCGCCTTCGGCCTGGCGGGCGTCTGGGCGCTGGGGTTGACGCCGTGGAACGTGGCCGCGGGCATGACGGCACTGGCGGGTGTGTGCGGATGTGCTGGCTTGTACCTCGTCTATCGGGTGGACCTCCTGAAGCCGCTCGAGGCGCGTTGGCCGGAAGGCTCGCGGCGGCAGCGGAGCATCGCGCTCCTGGCATCCCTGCACGAAGAGGCGCGCGAACTTGGCGTCAAGGCCCCGCTCATCCTCCTCATCACCGCACTCGGCAAGGTGCTCGATGTGTATGTCGGCGTGTTCCTCTGTGTTGCCTTCGGCTACGACGTGTCCTTCCTCCTGATGTGCGCCGCGCGGGCCGCGCACGCCCTCGTCAGCGCGATTCCCGTCACGCCGGATGCCACGGGCGTTCCGTTCGCCGCCGCGGCAGTGCTCCTCCACAACGTGGCCGGAATGCCCTACGAGGTCCTTACGGCGGCCCTCGCCCTCGAAGTGCTGATTATCAACGTCACGCTTTGGCTGTCCTTCCTGGCCACGAGCCCAGGATTGATTCGTCATTCCTCCTCGTGATCGAGCAACGAGCGGCGAGGACGCGGGAGAATGCATGAGGCCAGGAAACGTATGTGTCGTTCCCTGGCCTCGCAAGTGACTGCGGTCGGTTACCTGGCCGGCGCGTCTTCCTTGGCCGCCTCATCCTTCGGCTTGCCGTCTTCGCACAGTTTGGCGAAGGCTTCGGGGAATTCGACGCCCGCGATATCCTTCATCGTGTGCAGGAGCGGGGGAATAGCCCCGGCCATGCTGGCCAGGAAGTTCGCCGTGGCGCCTTTTCCGTTCGCGCCCGCGCCGCCATCCCAAACCACGACTTTGTCGAACTTGATGTTGGCAATGGCATTGGCGGATTGCTCGGCCAACTTGTCGAGATGTTCCAGCATCAACATCTGGAAAGCCTGTTCCGAGCCGCCGCACGCGCTTACGATCTGTTTCAAGCCTTCGGCCTTCTGACGCAGCATCTCGAATTGGCCGCGGGCTTCGGCTTCCATCCGGGCGAAGATGGCCTTGGCTTCGCCTTCCGCCTCGATGCGGCGCTTCTCGGCTTCGGCCTCGGCCTCGACGATGATCTGGGCCTTTTCCGCCTTGGCCGGCGCTTCGAGTGCGGCACGGCGTTCCGCTTCCACTTTCGTGGCTTCGGCCAGGGCGGCCTTCGCCAGGGCGAGGTTGCGCGCCTCGAGCACGGCGGCCTTCGCGATTTCGCTCTGGGTTTCGGCCCGCTGATAGGCTTCGGCCTCTTTCACTTTGAGGTCGGCCGTGGACATGGCAATAGAGGCTTTGGACAGGTTTTCGCCTTCGACCGCTTTGGCGTTCGCGGCGGCGACTGTAATGCGCATGTCGCGTTCGGACTCTTTCACCTGGGCGTCGCGCTGGAAGGCGGCATTCTGCTGTCCCACTTTCTCGGAGCGCTCTAATTCCGCAACCTGCACCGCCTGATCACGCTGTGCCGCGCGAATACCGATGATCTGTGTCCGCTGCGCTTCGGCGACCTGGATCTCTTTTTCCCGGACATTCTGCGCCACGCGGACTTCGCCGAGCTTCTCCTGCTCGGCCACGTCGCCGCGCGCCTGCTGAATGGCCTCAGAGGCCGCCTTCTTGCCGATGGCCGCAATATAGCCGGACGTGTCGCTGATGTCCGTGATGTTCACGTTGATGAGGACGAGGCCGATCTTCCGCAGTTCGGGTTCGAGCGAGTTCTGGATGCTCGTGAGGAAGTGCTCGCGGTCCCGGTTGATTTCCTCGATGCGCATTGATGCCATGACCTGGCGTAACTGGCCGAAGATGATGTCCTCGGCCTGCTTCTTGATCTGCTGCTGGGTCAATCCCAGGAGGCGGATCGACGCATTGTTCATCGTAACCGGGTCCGTGCCAATCGCAACCGTGAATACGCTCGGCACGTTGACGCGGATGTTTTCGAGCGAGAGCGCGTCCTTGAGCGGCACATCGATCTGGATCGGCTCGAGACTCAGGAAAGCGTAGTCCTGAATCAGCGGAATGATGAATGCGGCGCCGCCGTGGATGCATTTCGCGGTGCCGCCGCCGCCCACTTTGCCAAAGATCACCATGATATTGTTGCTGGGGCAGCGTTTGTATCTCGAGGACAACAAGATAAGAAAACTCGTGAACAGGATGGCGCCCAGCGCCGCGATGCCGACAATCCACATTGCCATTGGATTCTCTCCCTTTCCTCATTTGCCCCGGATGCTCCGGAGGCAAGATTTGTGACGTTGAGTTCCCCGAAATCGGCCGATCGGCCAATGCTTACGCTTTGGCTCGCTTCACTTCGACCGCGTTTTCATTCACAATCCCCGTGATGAGCACGTCGGCGCCGGTGGGGATCCCCGCTTCCTCGTCCGTGAAGGCTTCATATTCCATCGATCGATTTTGGATGGCCACAGTCACTTTCCCCGCGCCTTCCCGCCTGCCGGGAATCGTGAGATAGACTGTCGCGGGCTCGCCCAGCGCGTTTTCGATGTGTGCCGTGCCTTCATCGTGCAGCGACATGAAGAGATGCAGGACCCAGGCAACCACGAGCATGGCGAGAAGCCCCGCGCCGGTTCCCACGCCGAAAGTGAGGATGCCGGGCATGCCCGCGGACCCGGCCAGCCCGCCGCCCAATCCGAAGAACGTCAATGCCGCGATCATCGAGCGGAAACTGACCAGCTTGAAGAACCAGGAGGAGTCGTGATGATCAACGGCGTGTTGATCCGCCGGGTGAAAATCCCCGTGATCTCCGTGCATCATGTCGCCCATGGCGCCATGATGATCGAGCCCAATCAAGGCCAGGATGAACTGGATGACGAGGACGATGCCTCCCGCCACCGCGCAAACCATGTACAAGGTCATCATAAACAGACCCTTCCTCTCCGCTGCGGCCTCGCCGCCACTCTCCCCATAGACTACCCCCATGGTAGGTGAAATATTCGCGCGGGTCAACCGCCGTCAGGCGCTGAGCGAGAGCTTCTTGAAGTCCTGATAGCTCCCCATCAGGAGCAGCACTTCCTCCCGGGTGAACGGATGGCCGTCCGGCACAAAAACCACCCCGTGCTCCGGGTCCACGACCGCGAGCACGCTGATTCCGAAGCGTTCAAAGAGCTGATGCGGCGTCAGATCCTTCAGCAGCGCACATTCGCCGACCTCGAACTCGGCAATAATGTGCACCCCGTCCTTCAGGCTGAACGCTGAGACGGCGCCCCTGGCCACGGCCGAGGCCAGAAACAGCGGCGCCGAGATGGCCGAGGTGCTCAGGACGCGGTCTATCTGAAAGGACGCCTGAACCTTGCTTTCAATGCTCCGGTTAAACAGCCGCGCAACCGTCCTGATGTGTTCGTTGTGCTTGCGCGCCTGGAGCAGGATATTGATGTTGCGCAAGTCGTTGTCCACGGCCGCCACGATCGTGCGCGCCTTGGAGATTCCGGCCCGGGCCTGAATATCCGGATACTGGGCATCGCCGACAATGATCGGAACCTTTCCCCGCAGCAGGGAGATGAAGCGGCTGTCCGGATTGCTTTCAATCGCCACGACACGCATGCCGTTCCGATGCAGCAGTTGAACGATGCCGTAACCAATCTGCCCGAGCCCCGCGACCACGACATGGTTGTTCAGGCGGTAACGGGTGAACCCGAACAACTGATCGAAACGTCGGCTGACAAAGAATTCGGTGATCACACTGTAAAGCGCCGCCAACAAGGCCGCGCCGGCAATCATGATGAACGATCCGTAGAGTTTGTAGAAGACGGGAGAGTCTTTGAGATTGATGTCGCCGAACCCCACTGTGGTGGTCGTCGTCACAACGAAATACAGCGAATCGATAACCGACAATCCCGTCCCGAAATGGAACAGGATGATCGAGAGCGTGGACAGCAGGAAGTACGTTGCGAGGACATATTGCAGCCCCTTCGGCATGGCGGTGAGGCGCTCTACGATGCTGCGGTGTTTCGGTTTTGTTCCGCGTGCGGACATTTCTTTTACTTCGTTGCGGGCGTGCTCCGCGATAACCTCAAAGAACTTCCGCTCCCGCGTGATGAAAAAGAGTCTGTCCCCGGCTTGTGCGGCGACCTTATCCAGGTCCACGGTTTCCCGCGTCTGGGCGGTTTCCCGCAAAAAAACCTGGGCGCCATAGGCGGTCTCGATCTCCCGGATGCGCTTGCCGAGGAGGGGCGAGTGCGTATCCACCGCGGTCATGCCAATGAACCAGAGGGCATCCTTGTACACGAAAGTGTGCAGGACCGCTTGATCCATGCAGGCAGAGACGAAATTCGGCGCGGCCAGCGCCGCCGTGTTGAGCGTCTTCTCGATGTCGAAGCCCGATTCCATTTCGCGGCTCAAGCCCTCGCTGGAGAGCCGGGCGATCGTAACCAGTTTCGGGTTGATGGACTTCGCCAACAGGTGAATCTCGAGATTCTTGACGTCGTTGCTCGTCAACGCCATCATCACGTCCGCGCTTTCCACCCCGGCTTTCCGCAACGTCTCCTGCTGACGCGCATCCCCCGTCACATGAGCGTCGATCCTCGCCCGAATCCCTTCCAGCAACACCTCCTCGCTTTCGCGAGTCACTACAGTCACGGATTCCCCCTGGGCCGCCAGGAACTCAACTACCCGGACCCCGATATGCTCGATGCCGCAAATGACGTATTTCATCTCACCCCGCTTCCCATGTTCATCCACCGCACCCGCCGCCGCCACAGCCCCCGCCGCCGCCGCATCCGCCGCCACCGCCACCGGAATCTCCGCCCCCAAAGCCCCCGCCGCTGTCAGAAGACCCCGAATAGTCCCCGCCTCCGTGACTGCTCCCGAAGTCGCCCATCCACACGGGGCTGCCGCCGCCCCAGGCGTCGCCGCTGCGCCAACTGCGGCGCGAGACGCCCCCCGAAAGATTCCTCAGCACCGAAATGATCACGAACAGGAACGCAATCCCAAAGGATGCCATGACGATCGTGATTACGAGTGTGCCGTCTGTCCAGTCCATACGCAGCGTCCTCAGTACTTGATGTAAAAATCCTGCTTCTTCAGGGGGCTTTGTTCCGTTATGACATGGATGCGGCCGTGGTCTTCGGTCTTCTGCCAGGGTTCCGGCCGCACTTCCAACCTGGCGCCATCCACCCCCTCGGGCAAGACGGCTTCAAAAACGGCTTTCTCGACCGGAACCCGGAAGACACCCGCCCACGGCGCGTGGAACACGTGTTGGGCGCCCTCGCGCCCAACCTGGGCTTTCAGGGAAAAGGTTACATGGACGGACCTCGCCGCGTTCTTCGTCTCCGGGAAGAACCACTGGATCTTCGTCTCTCTCAAGGAAAGGGCTTCGCAGCGCAGGGGTTCCCCTCGTTCATCCATGCACTTCAGGTCAAAGACCTTATTGTTCCCCACGAACTTGAATCCGTCGGATTTCGATTCGTCGCCGATTCTGTATGTGATGTCCAGACAGACCCTGACGTCCGGGGATTCCGCGGCCAAATCGAAGCGAAGCTTGAGTTCGGAGATCGAATAAGCATAGTCCGTCTTCTCGGCGCTTGCAGGCACAGCGGCACACAGCGCCATCGCCAGCACTGCGGCGCACGTGAGCTGATATGGCGCGCTTCTCACAGGCGCACCTGCTCTGCGAGCTGGTCGATCACCCGGATGATCTCCATCATTTCGCCGAAGGCCTTCAGCGCTTCCTCCTGATCCAGTTTCTCCTGGGCATACTTGAATCGGAACATTTCGTCGACCACGCTGGGGCTGATGCCAAACTCGGAACACGCCCGGGCCATGACTGCCCGGTGCGAAACGGGGGTCTCCTTCTTCATGAGAAAGAGGAGCGTGCGCGAAAGATGGATCAGGGACGTGAAGCGCGCGACGAAGACCCGGCGCATTTTCAGGGGATCCCCGCTCATCTGCCAGAACTGCTGTTTGATCCGCATGCGCATCGCCTTGATTTCATAGGACAATTGCCAGTGAAGCCTCTCCGGGCGAATGATCGCGTCCTTCAGCAGGTCTTCGCCGAAAAGCACTACATGGGCATCGCGCATCTCGAGCATGTCGATCTGAAAATACGCCGCCGAACCCAGGAGATTCCGCCGCGACAGGAATCGCGGCGCGATGTTCTTCTTCCTCAACCAGTGCTTCGCGAGGTTCGACACGGCGTGCAGGTCGGCGATGTTCAGATCGGAATACACTACAAGGAGATTGATGTCCGAAACGCCTTCGGCATAATCGCCCGTGACGCAACTGCCGAAGGCCGTAACCGAGATCAGGTCCTCCTGATACATTCCCATGATCTCAGCCAGGAACTGCCGCAATTCCGCCCGGACCGGTTCCGGAACCTTCAACTGGCCGATTCCATCCGCATGTGCCGCATCGCTCATGATCTGACCCTTCCGTTTTCGCTAAGGCAAGCCTGGGAGGCCTGCAGAGAGTCTAAAGCATTGGGGATCCGCCTTGAAAGGGTCCCCATAGTACGCGTAAGAGAGGCAACGCAGCCCGCCATTGCAGCTCTGTTTGAACTCGCACGCCTCACAGCCGGCCGGCGCCCGATCCGGCTCCCGCAATGCCTGCAAGAATGGCGAGGCCTCGTAGATCGCTCCCAGGTTCTGCTGCGGCAGGCGGCCCACTTCCACGGGCATTCTCCGGCAGGGATAGACGGCCCCCGAGGGCATCACGGCCAACAAGGTTCGGCCCGCGCTGCACCGGTATGGCGCCGCATCCCGCTCGCCGTGCTTCCTGAGCGTCAGAAACTGGAGTGCGCGGTGCATCTTCACCTGCGTTCGATTGAACCACGATTTCCGGATACGCATTCTCGCCTCGTACATGCACTCGAAGAAGGCTTCGACCTCCGCCGGCGTCATCAGGGCGCCTGTCATCCCGTCGCCTCGTCCGAGCGGCAGGAGGCGGTCCGACCACACGACGCCCACTTTCCTCCGGCGGCACAACTGCGCCAATGCTGGAAAGTCCTTCACGTTCCCGGCGTGCGCCGTGAACGAAACCATAGAGGGGATTCCGTGTTTCCGCAGTATCGCCAAACCCCGAAGCGCCCGGTCGAACGCCCCGGATCCCCGCATGGCATCGTGCGTCTCCCGCATGCCGTCCACGGAGACTTGTACAAACTTCGTCCCCAGCTTATTCAAGCGCGCCCCGATGCCATCGTCCAGGAGCGTGCCGTTTGTGAGGATCGCCATGCTGCACCGGTCCCGGTGCTTTGCCGTTTGTTCCAAGAGCGGGATGAACCAGTCTTTGAGGAAGGGTTCTCCCCCAGTGAACGTGATGTGGCCGGGAATGCCCCATTCCTGGAGCAGCCGCACAAATTGCTCCAGGATCATCAACATGCCGTCGTAAGGGAGTTCCGGAGCGCCGGCGTCAGCGGTTTGATAACAGTGGCCGCAGCGCAGATTGCATTGTTCCGTCACGTGCCATTGGAGCAATAATCGCGGGGGACGCGACGGGCCGGTTTCGAGTTTCGGCGTGGAAGAGGGCAGGGGGGGCCCCGCCACATCTGCCGTCTCCGATTCAGCCGTGCTCATGTCCACCCCGTTCCGCCCGTTCCTGACGCCAGGCTCCAGACGCACTGGGAATCTAGCACCGCGCCATGTTTTGAAACAAACATGGGCGATTCACCCTGGCACTGTATCTGCGACAGGGATTCGGGTAGCCTTCAAGCATCGAAGCCCCTTATCCCGGCAGCTTGTACTCAGAACTTCCAGTGTGTTGTAGTAGGCGGCAAACAACCGGTGGGAGGTGTTCCATGACCTGCGTGGCGTGTGTCCTGGCGATGATGTCCGTGTGCAGTGCTTCCGATGCAGCGTTTCTATCCGGGAAACCGGTCTGGCCTGAGGGCCGGGAAACAGAACGCAATCTCTTTGTCGGCTTCCGGGCCATCATCGAAGCGCCCGCGGCCGGCAACACTGCGCTACGCTGCACGGGCGCGACGGTGTATCGTGCTTGGGTGAATGGCGTCTTCTGCGGCTACGGCCCGGCGCGCGGACCGCACGGGTTTTACCGCGTGGACGAATGGGATCTCACGAAACGCCTGAAACCCGGCAAAAACGTCGTGGCCATCGAGGTGGCGGGCTACAACGCCAACAGCTATGCCCTGCTGGATCAGCCGTCGTTTCTCCAGGCCGAAGTCGTTTTGGGTGATAAAGTGCTGGCGGCCACGGGCGCCGGCGAGAATGCTTTTCAGGCCTCGATCCTCAAGGAACGCCTCGAGAAGGTCGCGCGCTACAGCTTTCAACGGCCGTTCTCGGAGGTCTACCGCCTCGCTCCAGGCTGGGACCAGTGGCGGAGTGACCCGGAGGCCCCGTTCGCCGCGAGTCCCTGCGCCATAGCCAAGACTAAAGAACTGCGGCCTCGCCGCGTGCCCTATACCCGATTTGACCTGAAGCCCGCGCTGAGCCTCGTTGCCACCGGGACTGTCGAGCCCCAGGTCGAGGTGAAAAAGCTATGGAAAGACCGCTCGATCCGGGACATCGGCCCGAAACTCGGCGGCTACCCCGAGCAGGAACTCGAGTCCACGCCCTCCTTCGACATGCAGCGGGTGAAGACATTGAGGCAGGAAGCGAAGAACAGCCCCCTGGAACCCTCGGCTTCGCTGGAATTGCCGCAAAACGCCTTCTGCATCCTCGACCTCGGCCAGAACCTCACCGGCTTCCCCGTGCTGAACGTCCACTGCAAACAGCCCATGCGCCTTTTTGTGCTCTTCGACGAAATGCTCCGCGAAGGCGACGTAGACTGGAAGCGCCTGGGCTGCATCAACCTTGTGGCCTACTCGCTGGCGCCCGGCGACTACGCCCTGCAGGCGTTCGAACCCTACACGATGCGCTATGTGAAGCTGCTCGCCCTCGATGGGCCGTGCACCGTCTCGCATGCCGGGCTGCGCACGTACGAGAATCCGGACACGGATCGGGCCTTCTTTGCCGCGGCCGATCCGCGCCTTGAAAAGCTGTTTGCCGCGGGCCGCTCCACCTTCGCACAGAACGCCGTGGACGTCTTCATGGATTGCCCGCACCGCGAGCGCGCGGGCTGGCTCTGCGATTCCTTCTTCACGGCGCGGTCGGCCAAGGTCCTTTCGGGCAATGCGCTCGTCGAACACAACTTCGTCGAGAATTACCTGCTCCCGGCCAGGTTCGAGCATCTGCCGGAGGGCATGCTGCCCATGTGTTACCCGTCAGACCACAACGACGGCGTCTTCATTCCGAACTGGGCGTTGTGGTTTGTGATGGAGCTGGGAGAGTACCTCGAGCGCAGCGGCGACCGCCTCACGGTGGACGCACTGAAGCCGCGCGTGCTCGCGCTCTTCGATTACTTCAAGCCGTTCAAGAATTCGGATGGCCTCCTGGAGAAACTGCAGAGCTGGGTCTTTGTCGAGTGGTCCAAGGCCAACGATTTCGTCCAGGACGTCAATTATCCCTCGAACATGCTCTACGCCGGGGCGCTGAGCACGGCGGCGCACCTCTACGGCCTGCCGGAACTCGAGCAGGAAGCGCAGCAGATGCGCGAGGTGATCAGGAAGCAGTCCTTTGACGGCCGCTTCTTCGTGGACAATGCCCTGCGCAAGGATGGCCGGCTCGAAGTCACGAAGAACCACAGCGAGGTGTGCCAGTACTTCGCCTTCTTCTTCGACGTGGCCAATCCGGACACGCATGCCGAACTCTGGCGGATGCTCCGCGACGAGTTCGGCCCGAAAAGGAAGGAGACCCATGCCCACGCGGACGTCTTCGAGGCCAATTCCTTCATCGGCAACATGCTTCGCGTCGAACTGCTCTCGCGCTACGGCCGCTGCCAGCAGATTCTCGACGAGTCGTGCGACTACCTCCTGTACATGGCGGACCGCACCGGCACGCTCTGGGAGAACGTGGGGGACTATGCGAGCCTGAATCACGGGTTTGCCTCGCACATCGTCTACACGCTGTACCGCGACGTGCTCGGCGTGTACAGCATCGACCCGGTGAAGAAGGAAGTGCGCATCCGCTTTGGCGATGTCACGCTGCCGTGGTGCAAGGGACGCATCCCCGTGGGGGCGGGGGAAGTCGCGCTCGCATGGCATCAGGAAGGCAATAAGCTTAGCTATCACCTGACGCTCCCGGAAGGCTTCAAGGCTGTCGTCGAGTCCTCGGCCGGAAAGGAGTTGACGGAGGAGTAGCCGGCCTGACTTGGCTCCGGGCACAGGCTTCGGCTATCCTATCCGGCATGAGTTCATATCAGTACTTCCAGGAGCGATCCGGCTTCGGCGTGCCGCGCGTCACGTGGGCGGTGCAGCGCCTGATCCTGCTGAACACCCTCGTGTTCGCCGTGCAAATGCTGTTCGCGCCCGTGCAGGCGTGGGTGCTAGCCCGTTACGGCTGGGGCGCAAGTTCGGGCGGCTTCCTCAACGCGGCGTTCGCCTTTCAGCCCCGGCTGTTCCTGAGCGGATTCCTCTACGAGCCGATCACGTATCAGTTTCTGCACGGCGGTCTGATGCACCTTTTCATGAACATGCTCTGGCTCTTCTTCTTCGGGCCGGACGTCGAGCGCACCCTGGGCACCCGCCAGTTCTATCGTTTTTATCTCGTGTGCGGCGGGCTCGGCGTGCTCGCCACGCTGATCCCGTATCTGCTCACGGGGGCGGATCCTTCCGTGAGCGGCGCGAGCGGGGCGGTCATGGGCGTGCTGGTTGCCTTCGCCGTGATCGAACCCGAGCGCCAGTTCTTCCTGTTCCCGATTCCCACGCCCATCAGTGCACGCTTCCTGATCATCATCGTCATCGTGATGAACATCCTCACCGCCCTCGGCAACAGCCCCGTCTCAGTCACGACCCATTTCGGCGGGATGGCGGTGGGCTATGCCTACATGCGGCTCCTGCCCCGGTTCAACGCGTGGCAGCGCGAACAGCGCCACGCCGCGGCCGACAAGGGCAAGAAGTCCGCGGTGGACAAAGTGGGCGAGGCTGTGGACAATATATTCAAGTTCGAGAAACGCGACAAGAAATAGCGCCAACATAAACCCTTCGGGATGGACGGCATGACACCCGGCTTCAGCGAATTTCTGTTCATCATTGGCATCATCCTGCTCCTCAACATCACGGGCTTGTGGGACATGGTGATGCGGGGGATGCGCGATCTCCGCGGTGAACGCAACGAAGCTCCCCCTCCCGGCAAGTCATCCATCGTGCCCAACCTCGACCTCAGCTTTCGCCTGCTCGGCATTTCCCCTTCGTCTCCCTGGGAAGAAATCGAGCGCGCATATCGGCAAAAAGCCAAGATTCATCATCCCGACCGGGGCGGGGACGAGGACACGATGCGCGCCCTCAACGAAGCGTATTCGCTGATCAAGAAGTCCCGGGGCCGGTAGGGTTTGGGTTGGGGTGTGGGGTATACGGCGAAGGCGCACAAGCGGGGAACACACTGGCTTCCGTGCACCGGTTTTCACCGCGCCGGGTGGCATCCCGGCAGCCCCTCTATAACTTCTTACTGAGCAATTACTTAATTGTTCAGTTCCCCAAAAAGGAGGGGGGCGGTGGGCCTTGGGTACCCACCGCCCTGTGTGCGGGG
>CAILVY010000254.1 GCA_903837785.1 Candidatus Hydrogenedentota bacterium | reverse complement strand
GCCGGTGGTGGGCGAGGCGCTGAAGGCGGCCGTGGGCAACTGTGTCACGATGACATACGCGATCTCCGTCTTCGTGACGTTGCCAACGTCTGTGGTGATCGTGAGGGAAACGTTGTAGCTTCCGGGGTTGGCGAAAATGTGGGTGGGGTTCTGTTCCGCGCTCGTGCCGCCGTCGCCGAAATCCCAGATCCATTGTGTGATGGGAGCAATGCCGGGTGTGGACAGGTCGGTGAAGGTTACGGCCAGCGGAGCAAAGCCGGTGGTGGGCGAGGCGCTGAAGGCGGCCGTGGGCATTTGCGTCACGGCGATATATGCCGCCTCCGTTTTCGTGGCACTGCCAACATCCGTGATGACCGTAAGGGAGACACTGTAGCTTCCGGGGTTCGAGTAAGTGTGGGTGGGGTTCTGTTCAGCACTCGTTCCGCCATCGCCGAAATCCCAGGCCCATTGGGTGATCGGGGCAGTGCCGGGCGTGGAGAGGTCCGTAAAGGCCACATCGAGCGGCCCCGAGCCGTTGGAGGGCGAGGCACTGAAGGCCGCCGTGGGCAATTCGGTCACGGTGATTAGGAACGTGTCCATCTTCGTGGCGCTGTCCACGTCCGTGGTGACCGTGAGCGACACAAGGTAGGTTCCGGCAACGGTGTAGATGTGGGTCGGATGCTGTTCCGCGCTGGCACCCCCGTCACCGAAATCCCAGGCCCACGAGGTAATCGGCGAGGAGCCGGGCGAGGACGCGTCGGTGAAGGTTACGGAGAGCGGCGCAGTGCCGGTAACGGGCGCCGCCGTGAAGGCGGCGGCAGGTCCGGTCCTTGGGCATCCCAGCAGCCCGGCGGCGGCGAAGAACACGACTGCGCTCAGCGCGAGAAGCTGTCTGGAGACATTGGCAGACATATCCCTCACTCCTTCCCCTTCTGATTCAATCCACGCGTCACCTGGCCGTTTTGTCAGGCACTGGACAAAGCGAATATAGCATTGTTCTCGACCTGATACATCTACTTGAGTCACAGACACCTATAGATTACATCATCAGTCTAATCCAAGTCACCGAAAAACACAATCACTTTCTTGCGAGAACAATAAACTGAGCGCGGTCTTTACGGAGTTGACCGCCCCCGAGACGAAGGGCGGAAGTTGTCGATGGGTGCTTTGACGGGAAAGAGATGCCCTGTTAGACTGTGGTGGAGAGACAGGAGGTGCGTCATGCAGGTGCGGAATGCGGTGGTTGCGGGGCAGTTCTACCCGGGGCATGCGGAAACGCTGCGGAGCGATGTGGCGCGGTATCTTCGGGATTCGGAGGTGGAGCCGGCGCCGGAGCGGGTGGTTGCGCTGGTGGCGCCGCATGCGGGGTATCTGTATTCGGGCGCGACGGCGGGTTGTGCGTTTGCGCGGGTGCGGGGGAAGCAGCCGAAACGGGTCATTCTGCTGGGGCGATCGCATCGCTTCTATTTTTCGGGGGCTTCGGTCTACGACGGGGACGCTTTTGAGACGCCGTTGGGCAAGGCGCCGGTCGACGTGGCGTTTGCACGGGCGCTGGCGAAGGAAACCCGTTCGGATACGGGGGCGCCGCATCAATTGGAGCATGGACTCGAGGTGGAAGTGCCGTTTATCCAGGTGGCGCTGGGCGAGGTTCCGATCGTGCCGGTACTTTTTGGCTCGGAAGCGACGGACTGGCACGTGGTGTTCGGCCACGCGCTGGCGGAACTGGCGGACGCATCCGACCTGGTGATTGCCTCGACGGACTTGTCGCACTATCTGCCGGAGGACGAGGCGAATGCGATCGACCAGGTGTCGCTGGAGCGGGTGCTGAGCAAGGATTACCGGGCGCTGGCGCAGGAGCTGGCGACGGAGAAGTGCTCGATGTGCGGGGGCACGGCGGTGGTGTCGGCGATGGTGTACGCCCTGGAGCGTGGCGCGGAGGACTGGCGCCTGCTGCATTATCGGACGAGTGCGGCGGCTTCGGGCGATTATGAGCGGGTAGTGGGCTACGGGGCGATTTCGATGGAGCGCGCGGTATGAAGACAGCGCTCCGGTCGATCATGGATGCGATGGAGGGCTGGGCGCCGCTGTCGTACGCATACGCGTGGGACAAGCCCGGCCTGAGCATCGGGGACCCGGCGGCGGAAGTAGGCAAGGTTCTGGTGTGTCTCACGGTGACGCGGGAGGTGCTGGCGGCCGCGAAGAAGGCGGGGGCGCACCTGGTGGTGTCGCATCATCCGCTGATCATGGAGCCGTTGAAGGCGCTGCGTACGGACGAGCCGCATACGCGGCTATGCCTGGACTTTGTTCGGGCGGGGATCGCGTGTTACGCGGCGCACACGAATCTCGATGTCGCGGCCGGGGGCGTGAACAGCGCGCTGGCGGCGGCGCTGGGTTTGCAGCGGGTCTCCCCCCTCTTCCCCGTGGCGCAGGCGGGGATGGTGAAACTGGTGACGTTCGTGCCGGACAGTCATGTGGCGCGGGTGCGGGATGCGGTGTGCGATGCGGGGGCCGGCGTGATCGGCGCGTATACGCATTGTTCGTTCAGCGCATCGGGGACGGGGACGTTTTTGCCGGGCGACGCGGCGAATCCGTTCTCGGGCGTGAAAGGCGCGGTGAATGAGGAAGCGGAGCGGCGATTTGAGACGCTGGTTTCCCGGGCGCGCCTTTCGGCGGTGTTGAAGGCACTGTTTGCGGCCCATCCCTACGAGGAGGTGGCCTACGATATCGTGCCGCTCGAGAACCGGGATGCGGGGGCAAGTCTCGGGCTTCGGGGCGAGCTTCCGGCGGCGCTTACCCTGGGGCGCTTTGCTGAAGCGGTGCGCCGGGCGCTGGGCGTGAGCCATGTTCGTGTGAGCGGAACGATGCAGCGGCGGGTGCGCCGGGTGGCGGTCCTGGGAGGATCGGGGGGCGGTGAAGTCCTTGCGGTGCAGGGGGACGTGGACGTCTATGTGACGGGGGATGTGAAGTATCACGATGCGCTTGCGGCGCAGGCCCGGGGCTTGCCGGTGATCGATGCGGGGCACGCGGGCACGGAGCAGGTGATTGTGCCGGTGATCGCGGAGTTCCTGCGGGGGCATTTCCCGGGATTGAAGGTTCTTTGCCGGGCGGAAGCGGAGTGTTTTCAGGTGGTGCGGTAGGCTGCGGCGGCGCGAGGGGACTCGAGGGGGCGCAATCCGGTATAATCCCAGCCTTTGGAGCCGGTACCCCATGACCTCTGAGAACAGATTGAAGATCCTTTTTGTCACCTCCGAGTTGGCCCCGCTGGTCAGTACAGGCGGTTTGGCCGACGTGGCGGGCGCGCTGCCGAAGGCGCTGCACGCGCGGGGCCATGACGTACGGGTGGCGATGCCCTGTTATCGCAGCATTCCGGAAGCGCATCGCGGGACGCCATACTGCTATTGCGAGGCGGATCTCGGGAAGAAGATGGCGCACGGGTCGTTGCGGCAATCGCTGGTGCCCGGGACCACGATCCCGCTGTACTTCATTGAGCACGAGGGGTATTTCGGGCGGGAGAAGCCGTACGGCGTCGGCGCGTATGAGTATGACGACAATGCGGAACGCTTCTGTTTCTTCAGTCTGGCCTTGCTGCACGGGGTGCCGCAGACCGGGTGGATGCCGGATGTGATTCACTGCCATGACTGGCACACGG
>CAILVY010000253.1 GCA_903837785.1 Candidatus Hydrogenedentota bacterium | reverse complement strand
TTCGCCTTCGCCTTCGCCTTCGCCCTCGCCGCCGGTGTATTCATCCGCCCCAATATCCGTATGGGAGCCATCGCCGCGGGTTTCGAGTGTGCCAATGAACCCCCGAGCATCTCCCTCAAAATCGAATGGAAATTCGGTTATGGACTTTCCTGCGTCGACACCGGGGGAGAGTGAATGCACATGGAAATCGCCATTGTCGGGATCTCTCATTCCGGGATCGCCCGGGAAATTGCCATTGCCGGCGACACCGGCGATGTTGCAGAAGTCGACGTTGAACGTTGCGGTATCATTCGCCAAATCGTCAGGAGCGTTTACCGCGAGGATGCTGTTGGAGATGTTGTTGCTCCCGGACCAACCGTAGATTGCCCCGCCGAGCGCCACAGGCTGCGGCCCGATCCCCGAAGCTGCTGTGTTTCGCCATAGCGTGCAGTTCAAGACATCGACCTCCCCTGCTCCGCAAATGGCTCCGCCATATGCTTCACCGGTGTCGGTGTCACTGTTTCCGCCTGTGGCGACATTGTCCGCAAAGACGCAGTTGGCCAGAGTCAGCCGGGGATAGCCGTTCCAGTAGATGGCCCCGCCTTGTGCGGAACCGCCGTCAGGCGGTTCAGAAAGCGAGCCAATGCCGGTTCCGCCATTTCCGCCGATGGCCGAATTTCCCCCAAAGACCGTATTGATGATCGTGACTTCGTCAGCAGCGTCGAGGAAGATGGCGCCGCCGGATGCGCCGCCAGCCGCAGTGGCATAATGGGATGCGGCGTGCGCGTCCACATACGCATTTGCGCCGTTGCCCCCAATAACCTGGTTTCCCGCGAAGAGGCACCCGTTAATCTCGAGCACGGCGTGATCTTCGACCCTGATGGCTCCCCCTTCGCCCGGAGAACCCGGCATGGGCTCGGTCTGATTGCTGCCGTGAGCGCCCTGCACCAGATTATTGAGGAACCGGCACTGACGGAGGGTGGGCGTTCCGCCGACGATGTGCAGTGCGTGCGGACCTTGCGTGTTTTGAAACGTGCAGTTTCGAATCAGCAGGCTCGAGTGGTCCAAGTAGAACGCCGCGTCCAGGTTATCCGCGACAAAGCCGTCGAAAGTTCCACTCCCGGCCGAACTCACCGCGCACTGTCCGGCGCCGCCATCCAGGATAGCCGGATTGGCCTCCCAGTCCCGTTCCTCGCGGCTGATTTCCACGCCCGAGAAGCCGCCGTAGAAATGGGTATTCTCGGGGATGGCAAATTCGTTGTGATAGGTCCCCGCACTTACCCAGACCTCGTTCCCCGGCGTTTCTGCTGCCGCGGCCGCGGCTTGCGTGATGCTGCTGAATGCGGTTTCCCAGGACAAGCCGTCTTGAGTCGGATTGGCGGACCCGACATTGACGTGCCAGACATGCGGAGGAACGGCCCCGTAGGTTGAGCCGATCTCCGTCAGGGGGAGGTTGATGGCATAGATTTGTTTGCCGTTTTCGAGCCGAAGCGGAACTGCCGCCGCGGACGCCAGCAAGGCGACGCCGGCCGCCTCTTTGACAAGGGGGTAGTCGGCGGAATACGTCAATCGTACAGCGCGGAATGCCGTGTAAGGCACGCCGTACGCTGCCACGTCATCCTCGCTGAATTCGACCTGCAAGGCTGCGCCCGAGCCCTCGAATCGCACCCCCTCGGGCCCCAGTGTGAACGCCCCATTTACCCGTATCCCCCCCACGTGGATCTCGTCCGCCCGATTCAGCGTTGCCGTCACGGGCAATCCACCCGCGTGGACAACGACTGTTCCGGCGGCTGTATCGAGGGCAGGTTTGAAGAATCCGTGTGCGTCATCGCCGAGGGTCATCGCACCGGGGCTTTCCGCGAACGAGACTTGGCTCTGGTTCACCCGGGGCTGCCATTCCGCGCATCTAAGCGACGCTTTGCCGCCGGCCTGTTGAAACCATCCGCCGGCAAAGAGGGTGTTGCGGTCTACCGTTAATGCACGCACCGCTTCGGCCCCGGAACCGAAGGCCGTCCAGGTGCTGCCATCCCACTTGGCCACGCCGAGGGCCGGCAGGCCACCCGCCGTGTTGAAATCGCCCCCCGCATATAAGCTCCCGGAATCGTCCAAAGACAACGCGTAGACTACATCGTCGCATCCTGAACCGAGTGCCAGCCACGTTGAGCCGTCCCATTTCGCGACGTGGTTCGTGGTGATTCCGCCCGAGGTTGTGAAGCAGCCGCCCGCGTAAAGATTCCCTGCATCATCCAGCGCGAGCGCGCGCACGGTGCAGTTCATGCCGGCGCCAAGGGCTGTCCAGGAGGTCCCGTTCCATTTCGCGATGCCGTTGACTGTCAGACCGTTCAGTGACGGAAGCGCGCCTCCGGCGTACAGATTCCCGGAAGCATCCGCCGCCAGCGCATAGACATAAGTGCAGTCGCCGCCTGATGCGAGTTTGGTCCAAGTGGAGCCATTCCATTTTGCGACAAAGGCAAAATAGTAGGCTACGGGGGGCTCTCTCGGGTCATATTGCCATGTTTCAATATACTGCCCCCCGGCGTAGAGGCATCCCGAAGCATCCACCGCGAGCGCATACACTGTGTAGTCCCAAAGATGCCCGCCCGAGAGAATACTCCCCAATGAGGTCCAGGCCGACCCATCCCATTTGGCCACGCGTTTGGCCGCCACCCCGCCGGCGCTGCTGAAATCACCTCCCGCATACAAATTGCCCGCGGCATCCCGTGCGAGAGCGTAGACATCGCCATACTCATTCATGCCGGATCCGAGCGCAGCCCAGTTCGCCCCGTCCCACTTGGCAATATGATTGGCCGCGACATCCCCCGCCTGCGAGAATTCCCCGCCAACGTACACATTGCCGGCCCCATCATGCGCCGCCGCCAGTACCGCCCCGTTCGTGCCCTGCAACGCAAACTGGTCGTCCCAGTATGTGTCCTCTGGACCACTCTCCGGCCCGGCAGCCAACGCGGTGCAAGAACACGATAGAATCAACAAGAGGATTAGCGAGGTCAGCCCGTCAAGTTTCGGTTCAGCGCGCATGGGGACTCTCCCACCCGGTAAATGGGTGATCAGGTGCCACAACTGTCCACCTTGCTCATTGCTGCCACGTCCCTATTACCCATGTAAAGAATACTGCTTTTTAGCATATTTGTCAACCTCCAAGATGCGGGATCTGGCTTGAGAGGAAGGGATGACCGGACGAAAAAGAGCCGGAAAGGGGGGCAGACGCTCAGTCTTCGAGGGCCCCCGAGAGGCCGAACTGGTCCATCTTGTACTTGAGAATGCGGCGCGTAGTCCCGAGCATTTCCGCGGCGCGGGATTGCACGTTGTCGCAGCGTTCAAGGGCGCGCTCGATCAAGTGGCGTTCGAGGCGGCTGGTCGCTTCTTCGAGCGGGAGCCCGTCAAACTGTTCGAGGGCGGCGGGGGGCGCCTGTTGCGCGGCGGGGAGAATCCCGTCGAGCAGTTCCGGGCGAATACGCCGCTCCTGGCTGTGGCAAACCATGAGGCGTTCGATGGCGTTCTCGAATTCCCGGACGTTGCCCGGCCAATCGTAGGCCATGAGCCGCGCCATGGCGGCCGGGGCGAAATCCTTCACCTGGGAATTGACGCGGGGGCCGTGTTTGGCGATGAAGTGGGCTGTGAGCCTGGGGATGTCTTCGCGGCGGCGGCGCAGTGGGGGCATCTCGATGGGCAGCACATTGATGCGGTAGTACAAATCCTGCCGGAAGATGCCGGCGGCGATGGACTGTGCGAAATCCCGGTTCGTGGCGCTGATGAAGCGCACGTCCACCTCGATCATTTTGGTTCCGCCGACCGGGTAGAAGCAGCCATCCTGAAGGACCCGCAGGAGGCTGGCCTGGGCGTCCATGGGCATTTCGCCGATTTCGTC
>CAILVY010000252.1 GCA_903837785.1 Candidatus Hydrogenedentota bacterium | reverse complement strand
TTCCCAGCCCTTGCGGTATTCCTTGCTCACGATCTTCTCGGGATTGGCTACATCCATGACCACGCCCTTGACGTTGTCCCAATGCAGCTTCTCGCCGGACTTGACGATGAGGTTGCCGAATTGAACCATCTCCGCAAAGGGGCCGGCGTAGTCGAAATTCGAGCAGGGGACCTTGCCCGTTTTGCAGCCGCGAATCCAGTCGAAGTAGGGGCTCTCGTCCGGGATGCGCTCCGTGGTCGGTTCGGGGTACTTGTAGTCCTTCATCTTGTCGTCCGGCATGAGGCGCGGCTCGCCGCCGTACTCGCCCGCCGTGAGCACGCCCTTGTCGCCGACAAAGAACGAGCCGTTCTTGTTGTCGTCGCCGAGGATCTGATCTTCGGGGATGCCGTCGGGGCGCTTGGGCCGGTTGTAGATTTCCTGACCCGTCGCCGCATCGGGCCAGTGGCCGTCGTACCAGTAGACATCGACCGGGGGCATGGCACCGCGCGCCGGGAACGAGTACTTGATCGTGCTCGTGATGGCGAAGGTTTGATCGTTGCGGCCCTTCTGCATGACGACCTCGACTGTGTAGTCGGTCGCCTCGACGAGCTTCAACGCCATGTAGGCCGGGTCCATGATATGGCAGGCCATGTCGCCGAGCGAGCCGCCGCCGAAATCAAGCCAGGCGCGCCAGTCGTGCGGGGCGAGCTTGTGATTGTAGGGGCGCCACGGGGCGCAGCCGATCCACCGGTCCCAGTCGAGAGTTTCGGGGGTCACCTCAGGTTCGAGGGGTTCGGTGCGGCCCTGGTTGTCCCAGACCGGGCGGTGCGTCCAGACATGGGCTTCGCGGACGTTGCCAATGGCCCCGCTCCAGATCATCTCGCAAAGCTGGCGGACGCCGTCGCCGCAATGGCCCTGATTGCCCATCTGCGTCATGACGCCGGTTTCCTTGGCCGTATTCTTCAGCAGGCGTGCTTCCGCAACCGTGTGCGTGAGCGGCTTCTGCACGTAGACGTGCTTGCCCAGCTTCATTGCCATATAGGCGGCCGGCGCGTGCGTGTGGTCCGGCGTGGAAATCGTCACTGCGTCGATTTCCTTCATCTCTTCGAGCATGTTGCGATAGTCCGTGTACTTCTTCGCGTTGGGCAGGCGATAAACCGCTTCCTCGGCCCGCTTCCAATCGACATCGCACAGCGCTACGACGTTTTCCCCGAGCTTTGCGCAACTCATGATGTCCGAGAGGCCCTTCCCCCCGGCGCCGATCGCGGCAACGTTCAGCTTCTCGTTCGGGGATTTCTTGCCGGGCACCACTTGCGCCGTGTTCGGGGTTTGCGCCGTGGCCAGCGCGCTCACGGTGGCCGTCGTCGTCGCGGCCGCCAGGAACGCCCTTCGCGTCAGACTCTGGTGTTTCATGCTGCGGTTCCTTTGCTGAAGACTGCGTTACGGGAGAAAAGATGAGTCCGCATCATAGCATGCCAGCATGCGATGCGCCACTTTGGCGCGATTGTGCGAACACTCAGCCGGGCGGACCGACGCAACACCCGTCCTCGGTTGGGGGATCGGCTTCAGGGCAGAAGTGGTAGCCTCCCGAATTGAAGCACTGGATCACTCGCAACAGCTCGCTGAGGTCGATGCGCCAATCCTGGGGGCTGAACAAGAAACCGCAGCGTCTTCTCCTCTTTCCGGGCCTCACGGGGAAAGCAGTGTACGGGCTTTTTCGCGGCAGGGGTTGATCGTGTAGTTGAAGCGATTCAGGAGATCCTGGAAGCCGGAGTTGTCGCGGTTCTCCGCGAGCCAGCGTTGTTTGAACTCGCTTTGCAGGGCTTGGAATTCCCCGGCCACCGCCTCGAGTTCGCCCGCGGCCTGTTGCCGCGCGACGGCGGGATCGTTGTAGTGGCCGAGGGCAAGAAGCTTGTGCCCGAGGGCCACGTAGCAGCGCACGCCAAAGCGCCATTGTTCGAGGTTGTCCCGGTTCCGCCGTGCCTTCGGCAATTCCTCCTCCAGCGCGGCAAGCGCGGGCGCGGCCGCATCGAGGAGCGCCTGCCCGGCGGCGCGGGGGTCCGTCAGGCGCGTGATGTCCGCATGCGCAAAGGGATCGTGAACAAACTCCCAGATGTAACTGGTCGGAAAGTCGCTTTCCTTGCCCTCCTTGTCGCGGATGCGGACGGTTCTTGCGTTCACATCGCTCGCGGATTCCATGGTGCGAATGGCCGTGTCGCTCGAGAGTCCGTAGAGGACGCGCGCATAGGCTTTCCGGAAGTAGCCGCGGTCCAAGTGTCCGCCGGTCCACGCACAAGCGCCGTGATAGAGATACGGCAGCCACTCCTCGCCGACGAAATGGAAATGCCCGGCATCGCCCCAGTCGCACGTGGTGCTTCCGATCGCGCCGTGGCTGAGCCCGCGCCCAATTTCGAGATCGGAGAATTCCGCGGCCCGAGTGACCCATGGCGTCAGCCAGACATGGCTGTAGATCCACGCCTGGGCGAAGAAATCGAATCCCTTCTCGTGCAGGCGGGGAAAGTCCTTCTCCCACGCGGGCTGATACGGGCCGCCGGCGCAGTAGTAACTGCCGATGATGACGTCCTTCGGCAGCCCATCGAGCTTCGGTCCCATGCCTGCGAGGTGGCCCTGGCTGTCGAGTGGCCCCTGGGTGATCATCAACCGGCGGCCGTGCTTCTTCACGGCGTCATTGAGTTTGAGGACATAAGCGAAGACAAGGTCCGTAACCTGATCGAGGGGGAGGCCATCCGCCTGCAGGCCGTCGATGTCAATTTCCGTGATATCCACATTGAACAGTTCGCCCGGGAAGGTCTCGCACAGTTCGCCGATCATTGTCGTGATCATGTCCACGGCTTCGGGCTTGCGGATGTCGAACGTCATGATCCACGGCATCTTCTCGCTCGCACTGATGCGAAGATGCTGATACGCGGGTTTGCTGAGGATCTGGAAGGCGTGGCCGAGCCCCTGCAAGAGCGGATGCACTTCCACGCCGGCGCGGGCTGCGTGCGCCGCGAAGTCCCGCGCCTCTTCCGGGGCATAGCCTTCCGGCGGCGAAATGTCCGGATAGGCCTTGTACTTGTACACGTGCTCGATGTAAAGCTCCAGCTCGTTCATCTTGCCTTCCGCGAGCACGTCCGCCAGCCGCTTCAGCGTTTCCGGGGTCGGCACTTGTCCGCGCGAGACGTCCTGCTGCACCCCGCGATAGCGGAGCGACGGCCAATCGCGGACAAGCATCCCCGGCAGGATGCTGCGATCCGCGGCGATCTGGACGAGGGTCGTCACGGCATGGCGCAAGCCCGCGCGGCTCCGCGCCGCGAGGGTGACGCCACCGGCGTCGATGGCGAGCGCATAGCCTTGATCGCCCAGTTGCGCAAAGGCCGCTCCGTCGATCCTCGCGGCCGCAGGGAACTGCTCGGGGGAATCGGCCAGCGCGATAACGAGGGCAGGACTCTTCAGGACGTCCAGCAGGGGCAGTTGCACGCCGCTTGCCGTGGCCAGGCGCCCGGCTGTCCAGGATTGAAGTTCCCGCGCGGCATCGCCGCCCATTGCCACAATGCCCGTGCAGCCCGCGAGATCGAACGACACGCCGGGCAGGGGCTCCACGGACTTCGGCGGCGCCAGAACCCATGCATCCATCGCAGTCAGCGCCTGCGCCACGCTTGGCGCATCCGAGGCCCCGAATGCCGGGGCCGAGATCAGCACTGCACAAACGACGGCCAAGCTGAAGCGCTCCATTTCGCGCCGCATGCGTATCCTCCTGTGAATATGGCCGAAAGGCCGGGTCATGGACTTGCGAGCGCGGGATTAGACATGGCGCTCATGTTCTCGCTCGAGTCGAAGCTGAATATGGCCGCGTAGACCGGCGTCGCGCCGCCCGTTTGAATCGTCAAGGCCTGATGCGTTCCGGGCACGGGCGTCAACGCCGGTCCGACGGCCTCGGCGGCCCACCAGTTTGTCTTTGCCGTGTCGGTGGTGCTCGTCGCGGACAGGGGCTTCATGCTCCACACGATGTGATAACGCGCGGCGTCCGATGGCCCGGTCCAGGCAAGATCCACGGCGGCGCCATTGCGCGTTGCCGAGAGGTCCGTGATCGCGGCCGGAGGCGTGACATCGGCGCGCGGCGTATTCTTGACGAAGAGATAATAGCGGCCTTCCCATTGCCCGCCCCAGTAAGCGAACTCGCCATAGGGCGTTTCGCCGCCGTTGATCCCGGTGCTGACGAAGGCATCCACATGATCCAGGAAGGCCCGCTTGCCCGAGTGCCAGTAGTACCACGCCTGCGGGTCCACAATGGTCAGGCCGGTTCCATTGGATTGCCCTTCGCCGCCTTCCCGCGCATCGAAGTAGTAGGGGAAGTTCCCGAAATTCAGGTTCCATTCCATCAGGCCGGAGAGGTAATTGAAGCCCTCGGCGTAGGCCTGCGGATCGACGCTGCGCACTTCCTCGAGGTAATCCACGATGGCGCGCATCAGGTATCCCGTCTGGAATCCGCCCCCGGCGGGCTCGGCCGTAAGCCGCTGATCGCCGTACTGCGGATCCTGGTCCGGGCGCAGGTAGGTTCGGAGGTGGTCGGCAAAGCGCGTCAGGAGCGCCGTGTCGCCCGTCACGCGGTAGGCCTGCAGGACGTGGTTGAGCGCGTGTCCCGTGGCGCGGCCCGCGGTATCCGGGAAGGGTTCCAGCCGTTCAAGGCGCACGCGGCGGAATTCGGCGATGAACAAGTACCAGTCCCGCATCCACGGATTTCCCGTCAGCAGATAGCTCTCCGCGACATGATAAAACCAGCCGTGTTGATCGTCGCGCGCGCCATAGGCGGGCATTTCGCCCGCCGTGTTGGGGAGCGGATCCGCGGCGAGTTTCGACACGCCGTTTCCCTCGAAGATGCGCCAGCGCCCTCCGCCGTAGGGATTCTCGGTCAACTGCAGGAAGGGCCAATCGGCGTCGTGATGATACTGGGCCATCCATTCGGGGCGCAGGTTCAGCTCGCTCTGGCCGTGCGCTTCGGATTCGAAGTAGTCCCCGGGATTCGTGGTCGCAATGACGTGCGCGCCGCTGTACGGCCAACCCCCGGGCACCGACGGATCGGTTCGGTACCCCGGTTCGGGATCATAGAAGTTGATCCATCCCGCGCCGTAGAACGTGCTGTCCGGATTGTACCAGTCCGCGAGATCGAAGCCTTCCGTGTGATAGAAGGGCAGGCGCCGTTCTTCAACCGAAGGGATGACCGCGTCCGGCGGAATGACGCCGCCCAGATCGAGGGTCGCCCGGGTTGTGCGATACCACTCCGCGGGCAGGACCGCGACCGGATGGAACTGGAAGGACTTCGCCAGGGCGATCAGGTTCGCTTCCGGTTCGCTCGGCGCATGGAAGTACAGCAGCGATTCCTTGTAGACGTGCTGCATGTCGTCCACCCAATACAGGCCCGAATCGCTTATGCGTCCGGGCCGCACGATGTCTCCGGATTCGTTCGCCAGCGCGTTTTGCCACTGCGCGCTCCAGTCCGGGAACAACTGGAGGGACAGTCGATTGTCCGCGTCGACCGCCAGGCCGTTCGGCCACATCTGCCAGAAGTTCCGCACGGCCGCCATCACGCCGTTCGTTCCGCCGCTCACATCAACGAGTCCTTCCGGGCCGGTGGCGTCGGGCATCGTGCCCGAGTCGTAGAGTGAGGCGGCCGAGGGCAATCCGTAGATCTGGAAGCGGTTGTGGCGTTCCTGGGCCAGATAACCGCCCGCGCCGTCTGCCAGGTGGAACATCGTGCCGTCGCCGCGCCCGAAGCGGACGGCGTGGTTTGCGCCAAGATTGAGCCGGAAGTCGAGATTCATCGATTCGAAATAGAGCGGCCACGAGCGCACGGCATTCTTCGCGGAGTTCTGAAGCTGATAGTCGACTTTCACGTACGACTTGCCGGCGTAGGCATAGATGCGCACCGCAAAGCCGTGCGTGTGCTGCGTGACGCTGTCGAAGCGCGCGGGCGCTTCCACGCGAATGACGGCGCGCATGGGGCCCCGTTCCTCAATCGCGACGGCCAGCCCGGAACGGGCCGTGTCGTATTGCACGCCACCGGCGCCGGGGCGCGGGGTGAAGACACCGCCGTTCCGGCTGTCGGAAACCACGATCTGCTCGTCTTCATTGAACGACCCGTCGCCGTTGGCGTCTCGCCACACGCCGTCGAAGATGTTGAAGCCGGTCTTGCTGACTGTGAAACGAAGCGGTCCCGTTACGACCGCAATATCCGTGGCGGATTCGTTCAGCGTGACCGGCACCGCGGGATCGAGATGGGCGGCCTCGGCAAAAGCATAACCCGCATCGCCATTGGCGCTGAGATCGCTTTGAAAATGGACGAGCACGTGCCGCAGGCTGTTGTCCGGCCAGCGATTCATCGCTTCAACCTGTGACGGCGTGCCCGTGATGCCCAATGAGGCCGGGTTCGTGTATTGTCCGTACGCCAGGGGGATGACCGCGCTGACGGGGTATCCCGCCGCGGCGACATTGGCGTTTTCCTTTACATCGATCGATACGATGGCGCCGCCGGTCGATACATTCAACGTGATCGTGTCGCTCAACACGTTTGATTCGCCGTGGCTGTTCCTGACTTTGAAGTAGCACGTCTTGTCGCCATTGCCCGCTGAAAGCTGGAACGAAGGACTCTCATCATAGGGCTGCCAGGATGCTCCGGAGAAGTCTTCCGCTTCGCTGGCCAGGAATTGCAGCGGTTCGCCGGTGCATGCGTTGTTCAATTCGACCGAACGGCTTGTCGTCAAAGATGCGCCGTTGTTAATGGCGAATGAAGTCACCACAGGTGCCTCTCCTTCTCCTTCTCCTTCTCCTTCTCCTTCGCCTTCGCCTTCGCCTTCCCCTTCCCCTTCGCCTTCCCCTTCCCCTTCGCCTTCCCCTTCCCCTTCGCCCGAAGGCCCAAGCGAGAGCACGAGGTCAACGGCAGTATCCCGGCTTACCCGCGTGCCGGCGGCGGGCGACTGACTGATCACTTGTCCGGCGGGCGCCGTGTCGCTGTGTTCCTGTGTCAGACTGCCCACGACAAGCCCGGCATTCGCCAATGCGGCGGTGGCCTCGGCCTCCGTCATGCCGGCAACATCTGGCACGGAAACCCGCGCAGGCGGGCATCCGAACGGCAGGAGTGTCACAAGGAACAGTGCAAGAGTGGCGGCGCGTTTCGTGTAGTTCTTGTATCCCATGCCCGATACCTCCCTGGTTTTTGGCGCAGATTCCCGCGATTTCAGGGACACAACATCACACGGCCCCGCGCCGTTTGAAGGCTCAGCCTTCAAACGGGCGGCCGTGGATCTTCTGGCCGGGCCGGCAGCGGCCTATTTGGCTTCCGGACTCCGCAGTTCGGAGATAAGGCTTTCCGCCGGGATGGATCCCAGTTCGAGCTCGGGATCGTGAATCAGACGGGTGATGCGATAGCGAATCGTCTGAACAATGCCGGCGTGCAACTGCAAGGCAAAGAGCCCGGCTCGTTCCTCGCTGCCGATATCCAGGCAGGCGACGCCAAGCGTGCCGTTGATGGCCGTCCAGATCGCCGGCCCAATCGCCAGGATTTCGAGGTGGTTCCATTCGCCGGGTTTCACGGCGCGCTCAGCCCGATCCGTCCAATCGAGTTTCCCGCGGCCGTGTTCGTGATAGAGCCGTCCCCAGACTTCCTGGCCGATGTCCGCCTGATAACCCAGTGCCTGGCCGCGCTCATCCACTTTCTTCGAACGGAGCTGGACGCCGCCGTTGCCCGTGTTGGGTTCGATCAGCACATCCACGGCCAGATAGAAGTTGCGGGATTCGACGCCGGACCAGAGGAATTCATTGTGCGTGGGCGGTTCGTTGCTCTGGGCGACGATGGCGCCGTCTTCCACACGCCAGTACTTCATGGTTCCCTGCCATCCGGACAGATCCGTGCCATTGAAGAACGCGGCATCTTCCCGTTCCGCCTTGCCGAAGCCCCGGGCAATCGACACGGCAGCCTGGACCGCTTCCGTCTTCACGGATTCGTCGCTCAACTGTGCCAGCGCCGTCTCGAACGCGGCGGGTCCCCGCAGTTGCGCGAGGCCGGCCAGCACGATCTTCTTCTCCTCGGGGGACTGGGCCTGCGCCATCAGCGCGGAGAAATGTCCAAGCGCTTCTTCGGCGGGGAGTCCGCCCGTGATGAGCAGGCGGGCCGTGCCGCGCAGGGCGAGGGTCTTGATCGCCGGGTCGGAGCAGGTCTTGTACACGTCTGCCAGCGCGGCGAGCGCATCGGGATTCGGCCAGTCGCACAGCGTGCGCAACGCCGTGTCCTTGACCCCGGCGTCCTCCGAGGCCGAAGCAACACGGACTGTTTCGAGGGCTTTGGGATTGCCCGTGCCGCCCAAGAGCCGCAGCGCGGCGAGTTTCGCGGCGCCCTGCGCGTTTTCGAAGGCCGTGCCCAGCGCATCCATGACCGCGGGCGGGGCCGAGGCCACAGTAAGCTTCAGCGTTTCGCCTTCCTTCACGCTCTTGCTGACCGGCGAGTCATTGTCCGTGTAATCGACGCGGAGCCGCTTCACGCGGCCGGGGGCAGGGTCGCCGGCGATGGCGTTCGAAGCGTCCACGGCCATTGCGCCCGCTTTCACGAGATTGGCGACCTGTTCGGTCACGTCGGCGCTCGGGCCGTCGGGCAAATCGCCGTAAAGGGCCTTCGTGACGGCGATGGCGCCCGCCCTGCGCTTCTGGCGTTCGCAGAGCGCGCTCAGCACGCCTTCCGCCGCCTGAACCTCCGCGTCGGAACGGCCCTTCAGCAGAATGGCCAACAGCGGATCCATGTCATCCATCCCGGCGATTTCTTTCATCGCGCGGAGCGCGGCCACCCGCACGGCTTCGTCGTTGTCGCTTTTTGCGATGGGCATCAACACGCCGGCGGGCTTGTCCAAACCGCCCTGGCCCGTCAATTCCACGCCGGCCAGCCGGGTCGGGGCCTGGTCGCTGGCAAGCATCGCTTTGATGGCGGCCTCGCCGGCGCGGCCGGGGAAGTAGCACAAGGCATTGCGTGCTGCCTTTACGACGTCATCCTCGCCGGCACAGGCCAGTTGGGCAATCAGGTCCACCGCCGGCCGGAAATCCATGCGCGCGAGCGCGTTCACGGCGGCCACGCGGACTTCGGCGGCCCCCTCCTTGGCTTCGGCCATCACCGCGGGACCCGCCGCCGCGCCGCCCAACTCGCCCAGCAACGCGAGAAGCTTCACTTTGCGCTCTTCGGTCAATCCAGGCAGCGCTTCGGCCAACCCGGCCACGATCTTGTCTTTCCGTTTCAGTTCGCGCGCGGCGCGCAATGCCGCGTCAAACTGGGCCTTGTCCTCCCCGCGAATCGCGCCCGCGAGCGGCGCCAGGGCGTCTTCTCCACCTTCCTGCCACGGCGCCGCGCCGAGGCAGAGGATCTGTCCCCGCAATGCCGCGGCACGGACCTGTTTCGGGAGGTCAGGCTGATTGAACAACGCGGTGAAAAGGGCGTGCGCCTGACGGCGGCTGTCATCCGCTTCCGCCCGCTGCAAACGTTCCGCACATGCGAGCAAAGCGTCACAACACGCCAGGCGGTTGCCGGCCGGGGCGTTGGCCTGTGCAACCACGGCCTGCAGCGGGGGCATGACTTCCGCGCCGCCGATGGCGCCCAGCGCGGACGCCGCCGCCTGCGCAACCAGCGGATCGCCGTTCGGCAACAGCGCAATCAAGGCTGGGACCGCCTCATGATCCTTCCTGAAACCCAGCGAGCTGATGACGCCCACCTGGAGTCGTCCCGTCGTCTTCGACAGCGCATCGCGCAGCACGCCGTTCACTTCAGGATACGGCATCGGTTCCAGGGCATAACGGGCCATGTGGGCAAGCTGTTCATCCGTGAGCATTCCCGCCAGTACGGGGATAGCATCTTTATTGGCGCTAACTGAGAGCGCGCGACACGCCTCCGATTTCTGTTCGAAGGGCGCGCCGGATTTCAGCACGGCGATGGGATCGGCATCCTGGGCCGCGGCGGCGGCGGAGATGGCCAGGCCCGCCAGCAACAAAGTCGCAAAGTAGTTCCGCATAATGATCCGAGCTCCTTTCGCGTCGGGTTCTACAACACCCAGGGTTCCCGTTGCGCCCGGGAGCGCATGCGGTTGGCCTCGCCATCGTTGATGAATTGTTCGGCGGCCGGATCAAAATGCATATCGCGCCCCAGCCACATGCAGATGTTGGCGGCATGCACGGTGCTCATCGAGCAGTGCATCACGGAGGGATTGGCCACCGTCTGTTCGCGGGACTTCACACAATCGAGGAAGTTCCGCATGTGGTCGAGAGAGCGGCCAGTCCGCTCGACATACTCGCCCACGACTTGCTTGTACTCCGCGAGCAGTTCGGGCGAGGAAGCGTCGGGCATCGTATAGCCGTCCGCGGCCGCGACCCAGCCGCGTTCCCCGTCGAAACGCTCGCCGCAGGAACCGTGCCAGTACTTGTCGCCGCGGGACAGAATCATCTTCTGTCCGCTGGCGAACGTGCACGTCATACCGTCGCCTGTCGTGTTGTCCACGTACTCATACTTGACCGGCGAGGTTTCGCCCGCGTCAATGCCTGCCTGAGCCTGGGCGAACGTATGCGCCCCCCACTCGCCGATGCAGCTCGTGTGGAAATCATAGTAGCCGCGCCAGCCGCCGCGCACGTACTCGATGTTGAACGGGCGCCAGGGGCAGGAACCCAGCCAGATGTCCCAATCCACCTCGTCCACGGGCGGCAATTCCTGCGCGGGCTTCCAGTCGTTCGGCATTTTGGCCGCATCCCACGGCGCGATATGCGCGTATGCCGTGTGCACTTTGCCCAGACGCCCGGTTCGCGCCATTTCGATGCAGAAGACGTGGTTGGCTTCGCTCAGGCGCTGCGTCCCGGTTTGATACACGCGGCCATAGCGCCGCGCCGTTTCCACGACCACCTGGCCTTCCTGGATAGTCATCGTCGAGGGCTTTTCCGTGTAGACGTCCTTGCCCGCGCGCATCGCGAGAATGGATGCCAGGGCGTGCCAGTGGTCGCCCGTCGCGATCAGGACCGCGTCAATGTCCCCGCGCTCGGCGAGAAACTCGCGGATGTCGCGATACATTGCACAGTCCTGATTCCCGTTGTGGTTGTCGACGAATTCCTTGACGGCCAGGCGCTGCTGCTTCCAGATGTCGCAGATGGCCAGAACTTGCACGTCCTTGTGGCCGATGATCGCACGCAGATCGTCGAAGCCGCGGCCATGAATGCCGATGCCCGCAACCGTGATGCGCTCCGAAGGCGCGATGGCGCCGCCCCGGCCCAGCACGGAAGCAGGCACGATGTACGGCGCGGCCACGGCGGCCGACGCCTTGGACAAGAAACTCCGTCGAGATATTTTGCCGCTCATGAAGGCTTCCTCCCAGCACTGCGTTTGCAGCCAAGATAATGGCTGCCTGCCCGAATCAATCTGCACAGATCGGTTCACAGTAGCCTTTTCCCAAAGTAGAAAGCAACCGGTTTGGGGCGTCTCTGAGCATGTTTTTGCAGGGGACCGCAGAAAGCCCTATGATGCAGATATCATGGGAGTGCAAGATCATGCGGTGCCTGAAGACTATTCTTGTCCCTTTCCTTCTCGCGATGCCCTTGTCGGCCGAAGAACCCTTCGATTACTTTGACAATTCCTGGAGCGTGATTGGGCTCAAGGATTATGCGCGGGGAACGCGGATCACGCCGGACAACAAGCTCATGATCGGCGCGTCGATCGGAACAAGCGAGAAGGAAGCGGAGAAGGCGTCCGTGCAACTCCGCTTCGGGAAGGATTTGACGCTGTTGTCCCGTAGCCAGACGAAGCAGTTGATGGACGGCTGGCTGCCGATCATCCTGTTGAGCGCCCGGGACGGGGCCGTCACGTATGAGATCACGCTCTGGGCCACGCCGCTGCCCACTGCAAACGACTGGCAGAAGGCGTTTGACTGGCCCGCGGAAGGCGAGAATTTCCTGAACTGGATCGCGGTGCACGCCGTGAACAACGGGCCGGACTCTTGCGAAGGCAAGTTTCAGGTCGAGCAGACGGGGCCGTACAAGTCATCCGAGCATCCCGTGCCCAGCCTGGCCACCCCGAAGTCCTTCTCGTGGTCCCTTGCGCCGCAAGAGTCCGCGGAATGCAGCCTGGCCATACCCTGGGAACCCGTGAAGGACACGGACTTCTCGGGAGAGAACCCTGAGCCGTGGCTTGAGCGCACAGTCCAATACTGGCGCGGCCTCATGAGCGGCGCGGCGTCCATCCGCGTTCCGTGCGAGAAAGCCTCACAGGCCCTCCTGGCGGCGCACGTGTGCCAGCTCATCGCGAGTGATCACGGCGCGCTGCACGGCGGCGAAGGGTTCTACGACGAGTTCTACATCCGCGACGGCGCGTATCAGGTGATGGAACTCGAGGAAGCAGGGCTCTTCGATTCGGCGCGGAAGGCGATCGAACCCTTCTGCGATCATCAACTCGAGGACGGGCGCTTCGAGTCGCAGAAGAATCAGTTTGATGCGAACGGACAGGCACAGTGGGCGCTCTGGCAGTATTTCCGGATCACGGCGGACCGGCCGTGGCTGGAGCAGGCCTATCCGCGGATGCACAAGGCGGCTGCCTGGGCGATGGCGGCGCGGCGGCGCGCGCCGGCGGACGCGCCGCTGGCAGGACTGCTTCCGGCGGCGCCGGCGGACGGGGAATCCTTGTGGGACGGGAAGCATCACGTGCTCGGCTATGACTTCTGGAATCTGCGCGGACTGCTTTGCACGGCGGACGCCGCCCGGATTCTGGGAAAGACGGACGAGGCCGCCCTCTTGCTGAAGGAGGCAGATGAGTATCGTGCAGCGATCGACCGGGCCTGGAAGAAGTTGGACGTGCCGCACTTCCCGCCGAGTTGGGAAAAGGCAGGCACGCATTGGGGCAACACGGAGACGCTTTGGCCCACCCCGGTGTTCCCGGCCGACGATCCCCGCGTCGCGGCCCTGATGCAGGAAGTCCGGGAGAAGCATCTGGGCGGATTCGCGGAGGGCACGATCCGCTGGACGGACGGCAAGATTGAACCGGCCATTCACCCCTACATGTCCGCATACACGACGATGGCCTCACTCGTCCGGGACGAGGACGAAAAAGTGGCCGAGGAATTCTACTGGTGCCTGCTGCACTCGACGGCCACGCACGCGTTTCCCGAGGGCATCTTCTACAAGCGGCGATTCGCCTGGAGCAACACGATCCCGCACGTAACCGGCGCCTCCAACTATGCGCTGCTGCTCCGGCACATGCTCATTCACGAACAGGGCGGCGAGTTGCACTTGCTGAAGGCCATTCCCGACGGCTGGCTCGACGAGGGCAGGGAAATCAGCCTGGAACGCGCCCCAACCCACTTCGGGCCGATGAACCTGCGCGTGCAGGGGACCGCGCAGGGCGTCTGCGTTACATTGGATCCGCCGCGGCGTGAACCGCCCGCACGGATCGTACTGCATCTCCCCGCGTCACGCCCGCTGGACACGCCTTTGGAGCGCGTCGAGGTCGTGCAGCGGAATCCTCAAGGCCGCCGCATCGATTTCCCGGAGATCATCGCCGAGTATCGCGCGCTGCCGCGCTAACGGCTCTGTGCCATTTCCTGCCGCCTACGGCGCGGGCGTTCGCATCAGCCAGACCTCGGCGACCTGGCAACCGCGGCCGTTGCCGCCGCGGCCTGGTTCCTGAGACCACGTCAGGGCGAGGAGTCCGTCCGCGGTCGCTTCGCGCGGAATGTCGAATTCGAGGGGTTTCGAAGGCTCGGGCTTGTCCAGGAAGGGGTGCACTTCAACGTCGTCGGCCATGAGGCGTATGCGCCGGTCCGCACTCTCGGCAGGATAGACCACGCGCACGCGGTAGGCGGCCGCGGGGTCAAGCCCTTCATAGCGGAGCACGAGCGGGGATTCGTAGCGCGTTTCGGCATAGTAGCACCACGAGGCGCGGGCGCCCGGAAGATACTCGAAGGCCATGAGCGGTTCCGCGCGATATTCCGGGTCCGGATAGCAGGCCTCGCTGCGTACGAGATGCGGCTGCTGCGTCAGGCTGCCGAGATCGTCGTAGAAGCCGCCCGGGCCGGGATTTGTCCAGTTAAGGACAGCATCGATGGCACGCAGCTTCGCCGATTCGGAATCCATCGCGCGAATCTCTGCGAATTGCTTCTCCAGCCAGGGCCGGTTGTTGAGCGGCAGGCCGATAAGATCGAGATTGGCGCCGCGATCCTCGCCGATGGCCTGATAACGCGATACGCTCAACTGCATGCGGATGCTCTGATAAAGCGCCTCGCCCAACGCGAAGACGCGCGCCCGCAGATCCTCCGCAACGGGTTCGTTCACCGCGCGCGCAAGAACCCGTTCTGCCTCTTGCAGCGCGGCCGCAGCGCCGAGGCGCGGCGCCTCCCGCAGCCGGTCCATGGCCGCCTGCTCGAGTTCATTCTCGCAGGCCAGCCGCCGATAGATGTGCGCGTCGTAATAGGCCCTGTACAGCAACTGCTGGAAACGCCAATTCAGCTTCATTTGCGGCGATGCGGTGCGTTCGATCTCCCGGAATTGCGCCAGTGTCGTCATTACGCCGGCATTCGATTCGAGCGGGCCTCTCCAATTCTCCTCGAGTGCAAGAATGCCGCGGGCGAGCGCTTCGCCGCCGGATTCGCCCATGAAATAGCGCGCGTACTCGCGGAGAATGTCCAATACGCCGCGATCGGGATCCCAGCCGAGGCCGCTCCAGACAATCTTGTTGACGTCGTCGTTGCATCCTTCGGAGTACGTCAGGAACCCGACAGTGTACGGGTTGAACATGCGGAAGACGTGCGCGTATTGCCGCGGACGCGGATTGATGGGCTCGCGCTGTTCCGTGATCGCCAGCGCATAGGCCCAGTCCGGCACGGGGAACTGGCACTGGACTGTGTGCGTTATGTCGGGATAGTGCCGTATGGGATACTGCGCGGGCACGGCCTTGCGCAGATCGGGCAGGCTCATGCGGACTTGCGGCCCGAAGACAATCCCGGAAAGCCAGGCCGGCTGCTCTTCGTTGAGCTGGGTCAGGAATTCATCCATCCACTGTTGTGTGAATCCCTGTGGCGACAGCCACATCTGGGCGTTCGGATGCGTCCGGTGCAGGCTGGCCGTCTGCTTCTCGAGCAGGTTCAGCATGTGCTTGGGTTGCGTGTGGCCCGGGTCTCCGCCGGGCACGAAGATCGCATCCACCCGGGGCAATTGGCTGAGTACGCCGTCCCACTCCTTCATGGCATCCTCAACGGTTTTGGCGTCGCCATAGTCCTTGTCCATGGCGGGGTACCACACCCAGACGTCGAGGCCGTAGTCGTCGCAGATCTGCGACATCCGCTTCATCATGTCGATCTGCGGCAGCGGAAAATGCGGGCTGTTGGGCGCGTCATCGCTGCGCGGGGGAATAAGCTCGATGGCGTTTGTGCCGAAGACCGCAAGATCGCGGATGTACTGCTCCCACATCTCCGGCGTCCACGCATCGTACGAGTTTGTCTTCGGGCGATAGCCGAGTTGATGTCCGCGCAACGCGCAGGCGGGCGCCGTCGCCATGCCCACGCCCGCGTCCACGCGGACCGCGCCGTTGGCCATGTGCAACAGACGCAGGAGATGTCCCGCGCCGAACAGCACGCCGCGCGCATCGTTGCCGACAACCGCGACGCCCGCCGGCTGCCCGCCGCCCTGAAACGATCGTATGCAGTATCCTTCCGCGCGATCCGCGCCGGGCATGTCGCCCAGTGCGCCGGCCCATGGCCCTGCATAGGCGTCAAGGGCCGCCCGGGCGCCCACTGCGACGACGGCCTTCCCGTCGCCCGGCCAGGCATGGACTTCCGGCCACGTTATCCGCGTCCGCCTCGCCACCTCTTCCTGAAGCAGCCGGACGGCCTTCTGCTCCCGCGGCGTGAGGTCCGGCGGCGTCACGAGTACCGCGCCGCTGAGGTCGATGCTCCCGTTCAGTGCGGCCGCCGCGTCTTGCGGCGTGGCGGCATCGGCCGCGCCGATTGTCGCGCAAATGAGGGCTATCGAAGCGAACAACATATAATCAGGCCTCCATCGATTGGGTTCGCCTGTCCGTGATTTCAGGATTCGGCAGGCGCGCCGAATAGCATACACGCTTTCGGGCCGGGAAATCCGGCCGTGTGCCCCCCACTTCCTTGGCGGCCGCGAATGCGTTTCGGTACGCCTTCTGCCTGAATCAGCGGGTTCACACGATGCCCGTTATTTCTGCCGACACGATCCTTGCCGTGTGCGAGAGGAGGGCCGCGTTCTTTGCCTCCGGCGGCCGCCCGTAGTCCGGCTCAACCCCATGCCCCTGCGGCCCGGGACGCGCCAGGAGACACAGTGGACGTCACGACAGCTGTGTGTTAAGCTTGTGCGGATTCTGGGTGTTCAAGGAAATCGGGAGCGGGGAGGACGCATGCGTACGCCAATTCATTCTTGGGCTTTTGTCTGTGCTTGCGTGGGCTTGATGATCGCCTTCGGCACGATCGCGGCGGCGCTGGAGGATCCGGGCGTGCCCGCGGACGCCCAGGCCATTCAGCGGAGCATCGAATACCTCGTGGCGTCGCTCAACGGCTCTGCCGCGTCGCCCGGCGAACGAATCGTGCTCGCGTATCAGGCTGCCCTGGAGCGGCCGCCCACGCCAAGCGAATTCGCTGTGCTGCGCGCGCTGTTCGACGATCTGCAACTCTCGACGAGCCAAGTGCTCTCGCTCATTGTGCGCGGGAAGGAAGAGAAACCCGGCTGGGCGCAATGCCGCGCCTTGCTGGCAAAAGTGCATGCATCCAGTCTTCGTTCCACGCCGGAGAGCCGCGCCTTGGCCGCGCGCTTGTCGGCCGCGCCGATGCCGCCGGCCACACGGCCCGCGCCCATCCCCCCCATGCGCGGGGATGCGGCCGAAGCGGCAAATCCGATGCCGGCCAAGGCCGGCGTTCAGTACAACACGTATTTCGGCGATCTCCACGCCCACAGCACGTTGTCGGATGGGGACGGCGCGCCGGAGGCGGCCTACACGCATGCGCGGGACGTGGCCGGTCTGGATTTCTTCTCGCTGTCGGATCACGCCGAGAACATGATGATTTGGCCCTGGGAAAACAAGTGGGAGACGCTCGTTTCAACGGCGGCGCAATTTGATGATCCGGGGGAATTCGTGGCGCTGTGGGGTTTCGAATACGGCAATCCGTTCGTCGGCCATATCTGCGTCTACAACACGACCGAAACGACCAGCGCCGTATCCAACGTCATCCTGGACGGCTTTTTTGACTGGCTGCACGATCGGCCCGATGCCTTCGCCATGTTCAACCACCCCGGAACTTACGATTCGCTGGGCGTCGAGTTTGGCCATCTGGATCTCAACGGCGATGTCACTGCGCAGATGGTTGGCATCGAAACGTTCAACAAGGGCGACGGATACGACGCGTACTACTATCAGGACGCCTATGGCTCCGGCAAGACGTATCTCGATCTCGGCAATTCCAACGGCTGGCGCCTGGGCGCCATGGGCGGACAGGATCACCACGGGACGCAGTGGGACAGCGAGCGGCCATTCCGGACGGGCGTGCTTGCCACGGAACTGACGCGCGCGGCCATTATGGACGCCTATCGCCACCGGCGCTTTTACTCGACTGAAGACAAGGATCTCTATCTGGATTTCCGCTGCGAGGGTTACCCCATGGGGTCCCAGCTCACGGGCGTCCCCTGTCAGTTCTCTGTTTCCGTGCGTGACGGCAGCGGCGACCCGCTCAAAGAGGTCCGCTTTTATCGCAATGGCGCACTCCTCGAAACGAAGTCCGTCAGCGGTTCGGAAGCCCTCGTCCACTTCGCCGATGCCGCGCCGAACGCCAGCGATTACTACTACGTCATGGCCGCGTTGACCACAGGCGATCATGGCGGGCATCCCGACGAAGCGATTGCGTCGCCCATCTGGTGCTCCGGGTGCACGCCCGGCGAGGAGCCGGCGGAGGGAGAGGGCGAAGGAGAACCCGTGTGCCCCGCGGCGTGCCAATCCATTTGTGCGGACGGCGGCATCGTCTCCGGAGTCGCAGAGGCGCTGATCAACCTCTACGCGAATCCCTCGCTGGCCTTGGATCCGAATCTGGCGGACGCGGATGGCAATGACATGGTTGATCTCGCCCAGGCGGAGATGCTGGACCTGATCCTGAACAATCCGGGGATCGCCAACTTCTGCTGCATCCGGAGTGCGTGGAATCAGAATTACGCGATCATGGACGTGGCACTGAGCGAAGCGGCGCCAGAGGTTTTTGATCTGATCACCGGCGGCCGCGCAACATGCCAGGCCTTTCTCACGGGTTGGGCCACACTCGGCGATGAAGCGAGTCATCCATTGATCGCCGGAGTGACGGCATTGTTGGGGGTCAATCTCGATATCCAATCGATTGACTCGAGCGCCGGCACTTATCTCGCTGCTGAAGGCGACGCCGACCTGGACGGTGTCTGTAACCTCTCCGAATATCACGCGCACGTACATGCTCCGGAGGACTTCTTTACGTTCGCCTTGGCTGCCATTGACGCCACACTTCGGCTTGACTCCGGATATTGCGGTCTTCCTTGTTTTGTGCCCGGCGAAGGCGAGGGAGAAGGCGAAGGCGAAGGCGAGGGCGAGGGTGAAGGCGAGGGCGAGGGTGAAGGTGAAGGCGAGGGTGAAGGTGAGGGCGAAGGCGAGGGAGAAGGCGAGGGTGAAGGTGAGGGCGAAGGCGAAGGCGAGGGTGAAGGGGAAGGCGAAGGCGAGGGTGAAGGCGAAGGCGAAGGCGAAGGCGAAGGCGAAGGCGAAGGCGAG
>CAILVY010000251.1 GCA_903837785.1 Candidatus Hydrogenedentota bacterium | reverse complement strand
GACGGCGCCGGGGCGGGCGCAGCATCTGCCGCGGGCTCGTTCGGAGCACCGGCCGCCTCCAGGGCGCGCGCCGCTTCCGTCTGCAATTCCACGGACGGCGATTTCCGAAGCTCTTCCAGCAACTCTTTTCCGCGGGGATGGCCGCGTTCCGCGAGCGCCCGTGCGATCTGCATCCGAATATTCTGTGCCGGCTGCAGCCCGAGATCGATCAGCCCGATCAGCGCCTCCGTCGTGCTGGGATCGGAAATGGACGCCAAGGCGGCCACGACCGCTTCCATGCCGACGCCATGTTGCTGCCCCGCTTGTGCCCGAAGATAATTCGTGAGGGCCTGAACGGCTTCCGGGCCGCCAATCCTGGCCATTGCCTGGGCCGCGCCGCTGACGTGCTGCCGCTCCACCGCCAGAGCGTCCGTCAAAGCCGGCAAGGCGCGGGCATCGTGCATTGCGCCCAGCGCCGCAACCACTTTCTGGCGCAGCACCTCATCGGATTTCGTTTCGAGGAGGTGTTGAAGCGCCTTCAAGGCCTCGTCCCCGCCGATCTTCCCCAGGGCCTCTGCAACAAAGTCGGGGTTCGCAATGACTTCCCCCTTGTCCAGCAGCTTGATCAGGGGTGGCGCGGCGGCAGGATCGCCGATTTCGCCCAAGGCTATGGCGGCGCGCACGACGACATCACCCTCGGAATCCTCCAAAAGGGCAATCAGCGGCTGCAGCGCCCGTTTGTCTTTCAACTTGCCCAAGGCCTCCGCACAGATCTCCCGCATGCCTGAAGCTGAATGCTGCAATCCGGCGACGAGCAGTTCGAGGGATTCGGCATCCTTCTGCTCGCCCAACGCGTTTGCGGCCGTCCCGGCAGCTTCGAGATCCGGACCCTCCACTTGCTTCAGGCCGCGCTGCAATACGTCGCGCAAGGTCTGCGTTACGGCGGGTTCCTGGATCTGCCCCAGCGCCTGAATCATGTCCGTTCCGCGTCCGACTCTGCCCACGGGGCGGGGCCGCGACGGATAACGGGGCCGCGACGGGGCGTTCCACTCGCCGTTCCATGCGGTCAGAATCGGGTCCACCGCCGCCGGCCCGAGCCGGGTCAACGCCTCCCAGTTTCCCGAAGCCGCGTAATACCACGCTTGCTCCTCGGGAGTATTCGGCGCCCACTTGAATTCGCTGAGACAGCGAGCCGCGTCCCCGGCAATTTCCCGGTTCTTGTCCCGGAGCGCGGCCACGAATACGGCGACCGCATCCGGGTCCAGGGCCTGATTCGCTTCCGCGCGCAGCTTCGACAGGTCGCTGCACGCATCCACGGCGGCGGAGCGCACACGGGGACGTTCGTCTTGAAGCATCGCAAGCAATAGAGCGGCGCCTTTCGGATCGGCGAGCTTGCCGACAATGCCGCACACGTTGACGCGCCCCGCATCGTCCGATTGTTCCGCCAGTTTGGACAGCGCATCCAGCACTCGCGTGCGGTCCATGCCTGACAACGCTTCAACAATGCGCCGCATCAGTATTCCTCCAGCGTCCGAATCCAGACCGCCCTGCCGGACGGCATCCAGTATGCCGGGCAGCGACTCCGGGCTCTTGACGCGGCCCAAGGCAACCACGGCGCCGGTGCGCACGCCGATATCCGGGTCGCTGGCCGCCAGTTTCAACAGCGGCATGACCTGGGCCGGATCGAACTGCGTCAGGGCTTCCGCCGACGATGCGCGGACGCTGTCCTTCTCCTTCAACGCCGCCACGAGATGCTTGATCGCGGCCGGGTCCTTCAACTTGCCCAGGGCTGCGGCCGCCGCCGCCTGCACCCGTTCATCACCATCCTTCAGCGTGCCGATAAAAACGGGCAACAGTTTGCTGTCCCCGGTCTCCGCCAATTGCACGACCGCCACTTTGCGCAACCACCAGTCCGGGTCTTTTGTCTGGGCAATCAACTCGGCCTGCGAGCCGGGTGCCGGCGCGGCGTCGCCACTCGGCCGGCACGACACCCAAAGGCCGGCCACGCCCGCCGCAACGGCAAGCACTGTCAACAGCCACCACCCGCGCGTCATGCGCACCGCCGGATGCCCCACGCCGAGAAGGCGCCCGATGCGCCCGCGCAACCGCGAGGGATTCCCCGTGGCGCCCATTACGATGACGCCCCGCAGCGCGGCGTCGCGGTGCGCCAAGGCTGCCGCCTGTACGAGCGACTCCGCGTAGGACGCCGCGTTCGCACCTTGCGCCAGGACCAGATCGTCGCAGCAGTGCTCGCGCTCGATACGGATCCGGTTTGAGACGTACCACACCGCCGGATGGAAGAACAGCAGCGCCTCTGCAAAATGCTGCAGGAGGTTTATCACGTGGTCGTAGCGCCGGATGTGCGCCAATTCATGCAGCAACAGCAGCTCCACGTGCGTCGGCGGCATGCCGGACGCCAGGCTGACCGGCAACAGGATCATCGGGCGCAGGACGCCCACGACAGTCGGGGTCGCCACCCGGGCACACAACGCAATCGCGGGCGTAAAGCCCATGCCCAGCACCGCCGCATGGCGCGCCAGCGCCTGCAGCAACGCGGGTTCCTCGATAGCCCTGGAACTCCGCCGCAATCGGTTGCCGCCCCACAGCCCCAGCCCCAACCGCGCGATGAAAAGCATGACGCCGAACAAGTACGCGCAGGCCGCGTATCGCGCATACATCCGCCAGTTCGACGGAGGCTTGACCGCGATCACGAGGGGGGAGGCCGTGCGCGTTGCCCCCGCTTCCGTGGCCCTCGGCGCCGTGGCCGCCGCACCCGGCTCCGGAATCGGAGCGGACAGGGTCCCCTGCGCAGGAGCCTCATAGACACGCTTCTCGGCCCGCCACGTATCTCCCAGCAGTCCGAACGTCACCGGCACGCACAGCCCCATGCAGGCCAGTGCGCCGCAGAACACGACATACGACGTTCGCGCCGAACGCCCCCGCAACGTCCAACCAATGAACCCGGCCGCGGCCGCAAGCAGGGCACCCTGCCACAGGAAGTGCATCAAGGCAATCAACAAGCGCACGCAGAAGGCCTCATCCAGATACAGAAACGCGCTCATGTTCATGACTCCTTCTCCCCTTTGGCTTTCAGCAGCCGGCGCAGTTCCGCCAATTCTTCGGCATCGATCTCGCCTGTCTCGAGCAGATGCAGCGCCGCCGCGCCCGCGGAACCGTCAAAAACCCGCGCAACGACGTCCCCCAGCATCTGGCGCGCGGTCCACTGCCGCGTCACTCTCGGGCGATACACATACCCCCCGCCCTTTCGCATGCGCCGCACATACCCCTTGTCGGCCATAATGTTCATCATCGTCATCACAGACGTGTACGCGAGGTCCCGCGTCTCCGCCAGCGCGTCCCGAATCTGCCGCACCGGACCCGGTCCGTCCCGCCACAGGATCTTGAGAATCTCCAGTTCCAGTTCCGTGGGATACTTTGAAGCGGGGCGTGTCATGGCCTTCACCTCCGTGCGCGCCGCCGGCGCGGTTACTAATTCGTTAGTAGTATCGCACGGCCCGGCGCCCCTGTCAATACCTACTAATGAATTCGTAGCGGTCCGCCCGGGCTGCCGTGGATTTAGACGAGAGACTCCCCAAAATCTTCATCTCGGACGTGGGCCATGCATGTGCCGGTTCCAGAGCATTCGGGCAATGCCCGCGGCTGGCCTGCTACGCCCCCGCCTTGACGCCCTTCACCACTGCGCTCAGGAAGGCGGATCGCAGGGGTTTGATCGCCATCAAGGCCCGGGGAACTGGCGTCTTCTCGATGATGCTGATGATGCGCCCGAGCGCGCGGAACCCCCAGGTTTCCGGATCCTCGAAAAGAAGATCCGCGAGTTTGCCGCGCTCGATGGCCATCGTCACGACCCGCTCAAAGGTGCTCCCGGGTGTCAGCACGCGCTGTTCCCGCGGCTTCATCTGGATGGCGTTCCGCTTGCAGGCCGCATAGCACACCCCGCAGCCCAGGCAGAGCGAAGCGTCGCGCACCGCGAGCTTCTTCCCTTTGCCGTTTTCGTCCGCCGATCGCGCAATGTCGATGGCCTTGATGGGGCAGAGCTTTGCGCATTCGCCACAGCCCTTGCAGCGGGTTTCGTCCACTTCCATGATCCAGTTCGAGGTTACGATCGCGTTCTTGATCTCGAAGTGGCGCACCGCATTCATCATGCCGCAGCAGCAGCCGCAGCAATTGCAAATGTACGTGACGTTCCGCTGCACGTTGTCGCCGGTCTGCGCCAGGCCCGCCGCCTTGCATTGCTCCAGAATCCGCATGCCCTCGCCTGCATCCACGAGCCGGGCGATGCCGTTTCGCGCCATGCTTTCCGCTGCCATGTTCAGGCTCAGACAGACTTCCATCGGCCGTTCACAGGCATGGCCGAGGTGCTGCGCCTTGTGCCGGCATGCGCACAACGAAACCCCGATGGCCGACGCGCCCTCGATCAGCTTGCTCGACCGCTCCCAATCGAGAATTTCCGTGTGGTCGTCTTGCGGCAGCGCCTCTTCGCGCACGAGCGACCGCCCGATCTGCGTTTGCTGCTGAAAGATGGAGTGCACGAATCGCGCGTCGTTGTACATGTACTCGTGAAAGAGTTTCGACAGTTCGGCCATGGGAAGCTGATCGCGCGTCCGCATAAACACGAATTCGAAG
>CAILVY010000250.1 GCA_903837785.1 Candidatus Hydrogenedentota bacterium | reverse complement strand
GACGGCGCCTCATGCCGGCTGCTCAAAATACCGGAATGCGCCGGGGGAATCAATCACCAGTGCGCCTTGTTGCCCACAGCGAGTGGAAGTTCATGAAACGGCTTTTGGTCTTTTACGAAAATGATTGGCTCGCCGGGCGGCCCGGAAAACGTGAAACCTACGTGCGCGAAGTATTCTCCCGTGTCGCCGCCCACAACTACAACGTCGTACTCATGGCACACAAGCCGCTCCCCATTCTGCCCGGCGGACGCCGCCCGAGAATGGAGGAGGCGGAAGGCATCCGAATCGCCCGGCTCGGACTCGCGCTCTTCTACCGGCCCATGATGTACTTCTTTCTCAAACGCCTGATGGCCATCGAAGAGGCGGCGCGTCAATTCGATATCATCGTCGACTGCGTCTCCCGGAGGCCCCTCGTTCTGCCGGAGAACGCTTCCCTGCCCGTCGTGCCCCTTGTATTTCAGTGCCGGAGCAGGCGTCCTCGCTGGACCCGGGCCGCCGGTCCCCTCATCGCCGCCAACGACACCGCCTATGACCAGCTCCGTGCCGCCGAGGTGCCCGCCAATCGGATCGTCCGCGCCTTCCGCTGGTCCTTGGGGCAAAGCAGGGAGGAGGACGCCCCCGATTGGGACCACACCGCTGGCCTTGTCCTCGCCACCCTCGAAAACCTCTGAGTTCAATCCGCGATGACGCCGTTTGCGGCTGACTCAACGCTTTCGCTACGATTCCCCTGACCTGCGTGCTGTCCCCTCCGGAGAACCTGAATGCATGGACTTCATAGTCAATCTTGGCGACCTGTACTGGAACCGGCTGCTCGGCATCCCCCTCGGATGGATCGAACACGCCTTCAAGCTTGAGGAACAAGCCGCCTGGCAAAAGTTCGCCTGGAAGTTCGGATTCTCCGTCGCCCTGCTTCTTGTTCTCTACGAAGTCTACCTGCGCATCCAGAACGCCCGGCGCAGCCGGCATTTCAGAAAAGGCGCCGCGGAAGTTGTCCCTGAAGAAGACTCTCACCCCATGAAAGACGCCGCCTTCGTTAATCGGATCGAGGCCGCCAAGGCCCCCGAACAGACCATTGCCGCGCTCAAGAAGGCCAAGAAGTGGCAGCAACTCGCCGAAGTCTACGCCGGCTTGAACCGCTTCAAAGAGGCGGCTTGGGCCTGGCGAAAAGCGGGCGACCTCAAACGCGCCGCCGTCGAACTCGCCAACAGCGGCAATACGGCCAAGGCGGCCCGTTGGCTCGAGAAGGCCGGGGATTTGCCCACCGCCGCCCGCTTCTATTCCGAAATCGGAGACCACAAACAGGCCGCCCGCCTCTGCCGGAAACTCAACGATTTGCCCGGCCTCGCAAAGACGCAGACCCTTGCCGAGGACTTCGAAGACGCCGCCGAAACCTGGCTGCAGTACTTCGCCACAAGCCGGGACCCGCTCGACGCGCAAGTCCAGGCTGCAGACCTGTGCTTCGCCTTCCTGCGGAATACCCAGGCCATGGCCGAAGTCCCGAAAGACGCCGCCGCGAAACTCTTCCTCGCCGTCGCCGCGCGATTCGATGCCGCCGGAAGAAGTGACCTCGCCGCCCAACTCCTCCGCCGCGCCGGCCATCCAGCGAAGGCCGCCGAAATCTACCGCAGGCTCGGCCGTGCCGAAGACGCGGCCCGCTGCGTCCAAGAAGCGTCACGCCCGCCCCAGTAGCCGCTTCCCCCAAACTCCCTCTCATTTGGCTGGTCCATTTGGTCCATTGCGTCCATCCCCCCGGTAAGATTGTGCTTGACAAGTTATGAGCATATGCTTATAATCAGCCCCAGGAGATTCAACCGTGGCCCGACCCCGATGCTGCAGACACGTAGACGAATTGCCGGCCGTCCGGCACTTCAAACCGCAGGGCATTCCCTTGCATCGCGTGCCGGAAGTCCTCCTCGCCGTGGAAGAGCTCGAGGCCATCCGCCTCGCCGATTTGGAGGGCTTGTATCAGGAAGAAGCTGCCGCCCGCATGAACGTCTCCCGGGCCACGTTTGGACGCATCATCGAATCAGCCCGCCGGAAAGTGGCGGAAGCCATCGTCACCGGCAAGGCACTGCGCATTGAAGGAGGTGATTTTGAAATGCCGAACATGAGAACTTTTGTGTGCACGGATTGCCAGCATTCCTGGCAGTCCCCTTGTGGCACGGGTCGCCCCTCGGAGTGCCCCTCCTGCCACAAGCAGAACTTCCATCGCGCGGATGGCGAAGGAGGGGGACAGTGTGGCCATGGCCACGGGCATGCCCACGGACATGGACACGGACAGCATCAACACGGCTCCTGCTGCGGGAGACGCTAGGAGAATCCGTGGCTTACGCAACCGTCACGGTCCTGGTGGACAATACAGTGTGCAGGCAGGGCCTGGCACCGGAATTCGGACTGGCTTTCTGGATAGAAACGGGAGGCCAGTATTTCCTTTTTGACACCGGCCAGGGACCGGCCCTTGTCGGCAATGCGCATGCCTTGGGCATCGATCTTGCCGCGGCCAATGCCGTCATTCTGAGTCATGGCCACTATGATCATGCGGGCGGACTCCCGCAGTTCCTCGAATGTGCATCGGGTCCCGACATCTATCTGCATCCCAACGCCACCATTTCGCGCGTCAGCCGCCAATCCGCACCGCCGCACAGGCCCATCGGCATGCCCTCCGGCGCATGCGCCGCCCTCGCCTCGAAGCGTGATCAGGTCGTTTGGGTGACCGCCCCTAGAAGCGTGGGGGAGAGGCTTTGGATCACCGGCCCCATCCCGCGCCGCCAGCGCGCCGAAAGCGATTCACACCGCTTCTACGAGGACGAGGCCTGCACGACCCCCGACGAGATTCCGGACGATCAGGCGCTGTGGATGGAAACCGAAAAGGGAATCGTGGTGCTGCTCGGGTGCGCCCATGCCGGGGTGCTCAACACGCTGGAACATATCTCGGCGTGCACCGGCCAGACGAAATTCCATGCCCTCCTGGGCGGCATGCACTTGATGAACGCCACCCCCGAATACCTGCAGGAGACATGTTGTGCCCTGGAACGCTTCGGCCTCGACCTGCTGGCGCCTTGCCATTGCACGGGAGATGCCGCATCAACGGCCCTGAAAGAGCGGTTTCCACGGGCCTGGAGGCCATGCGGGGCCGGGTCTCACTTCAGTTTCCAGTAAGCTGCCCGCCGCGCTGGCCGGACACGGCCTACGGGTGAGATCAACGCCCCTTCCAGGCAGTCATCAGAAACACGGGGAACGTCCTCATCGCCCCCGTTGCGTCGGGCTTGCTCACTTCCGCCGCCGTGACGAACTCGATCGCCTCAAATCCACTCCGCCGTACCACCTCCCGCAGCGCCTCGCGGTCAAAGCCGTTATGAAACACCCCCTCCGTGTTCTCGTGAAAAAGCCCGCCGTCACTGTCCAAATCCATTAGACAGAGACAGCCTCCGGGTGCCAGCACCCTGTGGAACTCCGAGAGAAGCGCCGGCACCTCCGGCACATGATGCAGCGTCATGCTCGAAAGCACGAGAGAGTATTGTCCCTCCAGCGTGTCTCCGGCGTTCAGGTCCACGTGCCGGATGCGATAGCCCTCGACCTGCTGGACCCGGATCTTCTGCTCCAACACCTCCAGCATGCCCCGAGAACTGTCCACCCCTGTCACGGAACGCACCTGCGGCAGCAGGGCAAGACTCACCAGTCCCGTGCCACAGCCAAAGTCCAGCAGGTCCATGTCCGGCGAGAGCGGAACGGCTCCCCGCACCGCTTGCGCGAGGTCGCCCGCCAGTTTCACCCGCCGCGGTTCCTCGTCCCAGGTCGCTGCCGCCGCATCGAATCGCTGCTGATGTTCCATAAACCGCTTTCTGTCGTTTGTCTGAATCTTCCCAGAGGTCCCCGGGGAATAGCCCGGAACTTAACGGAGAGAAATCCGTTCTCTCCAACCCTCTGGAAGAAGGCCCTCTTCCTCGATCAGGATGCATCGGCGGTCGCCTCCGCCGTGTTCCAGATGGATCGTCACGCACTGCCCGGGCAGCAACGGCCCCGCGCGCTCCGCCCACTCCACGGCGCAGACCCCCTCCGAGTCGAACAGCTCTTCATAACCCAGGTCCGCCAGCATCTCCGGTCCGTCCAGCCGGTACAAATCCAGATGATAAAGCTTGTCCGACGTGCCGTATTCATTGACCAGCGTAAACGTCGGGCTGTGTGTCGGCTGACCCGCCGCAAAATGCGATGCCATTCCCCGCACCAGGCACGTCTTTCCCGTGGCCAGGTCGCCGAACAAGGCCACCACGCTTCCCTTCGGCAGCTCCCGCGCCAGTGCACGGCCCAGGGTTTCCGTCTCGATGGCCGAGTGCGTTTCGAACCGTGCGCTGCTCATGCCGGCCCGATCGCTTCCCGATAGAGCGCCTCATAATGGACGCAGGCCTGCTCCCAGGAGTAATCCTCGCGCATCCCCGCCTGTCGGACCGCCAGCAGCGCTGCGGGATCCCGATACAAATCCAGCGCGCGCACGACGCTCTTGTGCAGCGCTTCCGGAGTCAGCGGAACAAACACGATCCCCGTCGCCGTCCCGTGCTTCTTATGGACCGCATTCAGGTCTTTCACACTGTCGGCCAGCCCGCCGGTCCGCCGTACAATCGGCACGGTTCCGTACGCCAGGCTGTACAATTGGCTCAGGCCGCACGGCTCGTACCGCGAGGGCATCAACAGGAAATCGCTCCCCGCCTGCACCTGATGCGAAAGCGGCACGTCAAACCCCAGCTTCACGGACATCTTCGACAGATACTGCCGCATCGCCGAGAGCAGCCGCTGCTCCAAATGCGGATCCCCCGTCCCCAGAACCACTAACTGCAGATCCTCGGCCAAGATCCGGTCCAGGGCATCCACGATCAGGTCCACGCCTTTCTGCCAGAACAAGCGGCTGACCACCCCAAAGAGCGGGACGTCTCTCTTGGGCAGGCCGAATGCCGCCTGGACTTCCCGCTTGCAGGCCGACTTGCCCCGCAGATCCGACTTCGAATACTGGCGTGCGATATGCGGATCGATCTCGGGCGACCACGTCGCATAATCCACCCCGTTGAGAATGCCGCTCAAATCCGCCGAACGGGTTCGCAGCATCCCGTCGAGACCGGCCCCGTATTCCAGCGTCTGAATTTCCCGGGCATAGCGCGGACTGACTGTATTGATCTTTGTCGCAAAGGCAATCGCCGCCTTCATCAAATTCATGTCGCCTTCGTATTCCAGATACTCCGGCGTGAAGAGCCACGGCTCAAGTCCCGTGCTCGCGAACTTCTCCGCCCCGTAGCGCCCCTGAAACGCCAGGTTGTGGATCGTGAACAGCGTCGGCTTCCCGTGCCACGCCGGGTCGATCCCGTGACGCGTCCTTACGTACGCCGGGATCGCCGCCGTGTGCCAGTCATGGCAG
>CAILVY010000249.1 GCA_903837785.1 Candidatus Hydrogenedentota bacterium | reverse complement strand
CGGACCGCGGGGATCGCTGGCCAGCGGCGCTTCATTCAACAGGCCCATCGCCGTCGAAGACACCACCAAGCCAGTGCTCTTCATCAGATCCTTGTACTGCTGACGGAACGCCGGGTCCGCGATCCGAAGCGTGTCCGCGGGCGAACCCGCAGAGACTTCCAGCCCCTGCAAGCCGATGCGCTTGGCCACTTCGAGCCCAGCGGGCTCGGCCGCGCCCAGCGACCAGTCGCACGCACTGAGGCGATATTTCGGGACTGCGCCTTGCGCCCACCCCCGTGTTGCCAGGGCCGCACCGGCCACACCGCCCATAAGTCCCGCCATGAATTGACGCCGTGTGATAGTCATAGGATCACCTCGCAGCATGATGGTTGTTTCCCGGCCGCGCGGCGTGCACCGCAGCCCGCCGCAGACTGGCTCCAGCCAAGAAACTAGCAGGAAGCGCGGGCCGGTGCAAGTCCGCCGCCGTTCCGGATTTGCGCAGAAGGCTTTTGACATGCTAAATTACCCGTTCCGGCTGCGGAGAGGTGACCGAGTGGCCGAAGGTGGCGCCCTGCTAAGGCGTTGTACGGCTTATACCCGTACCGTGGGTTCAAATCCCACCCTCTCCGCCATCTCTTTTCCCATCCATCGCGCTTCGCGCCCCGCCTCTGTCCCACGTTCGGCTGCATCTCCGATGGCTCCGCGGACGATACGGCGGTGAACCACCGCTCCTGGACAAACGCAGTTTGCGGCGCTTTTGGCAGGCATGCGAGAATCCCCGCAGCAACGCGTGAGGGAGATGGCAGCATGAGGCTTCCGCAGGATGTGGGTGACGCGCTTCGGCGCGGACTGGCGATTCCGGCGCATCCGCTGGCCTTGACTGCGGCGCGGAAGCTCGACGAGCGGCGGCAGCGGGCGCTGAGCCGATATTACGTTGCCGCGGGCGCGGGCGGGCTGGCCGTCGGCGTGCACACGACGCAGTTTGCGATTCGCGACCCGAAAGTCGGACTGTTTTGTCCGGTGCTCGAGTTGGCCGCCGAAGAACTGCGGCGCGCGGACGCGGGACGAAGCGTGCCGCTGCTGCGCATCGGGGGTATTTGCGGCGTGACGGATCAGGCGCTGCGCGAAGCGGGGTTGTTGGCGGACCTGGGCTATCACGCCGGCTTGCTCAGTCTGGCGGCGTTGCGGGAGGCGGGGGAGGATGCGCTGATCGCGCATTGCCGCGCGGTGGCGGAAACGATTCCACTCATCGGGTTCTACTTGCAGCCGTCCGTGGGCGGACGCGTGTTGCCGTACAGCTTCTGGCGCCGCTTCGCGGAGATCGAAAACGTCGTGGCGATCAAGATCGCCCCGTTCAACCGCTATCAGACGATCGATGTGCTGCGCGCGGTGGCCGAGGCCGGCCGGGACGATATCGCACTGTATACGGGCAATGACGACAACATCGTGATGGACCTGCTGACCCCCTGCCGATTCGCAGTGAACGGGCAATCTGTGGAGCGCCGGATTGTGGGCGGTCTCTTGGGACACTGGGCGGCGTGGACGAAGACGGCGGTGGAGCTCCTTGAAACGTGTCATGGCATCGTGCAGCGCGACGAATCGATTCCCGCCGAAATGCTGCGGCGCAGCATCGAGGTCACGGACTGCAACGCCGCGTTCTTCGACGCGGCGAACGGGTTCGTCGGCTGCATTGCGGGCATTCACGAAGTGCTGCGGCGCCAAGGGCTCCTGGAAGGCATCTGGTGCCTCGACCCGCACGAGACGCTGAGCCCGGGCCAGCGCGAAGCAATCGATCGCGTTTATGCGGCCTATCCGCAGCTTAACGATGACGCCTTCGTGGCCGATCACCGCGATGCGTGGCTGAGTGGATGACCCGGCCGTTTGCGGCGGCGCAGTCCAGTCGGGCATCATACACATAAACCCAGCCAGTCGCGTTCTCTTCAGGATTTACGGCCATGACGCCATCAGATGTTGCCGCCCCGGCCTGTCCACGCCCGTATATCACGGCCGTGTCGGGCCTGCCGCGTTCGGGCACCTCCATGATGATGCGGATGTTGGCGGCGGGCGGCATGCCCGTTCTGACGGATCAGGTGCGGGTGGCGGACGAGGACAATCCGCAGGGCTACTTCGAACTGGAGCGGGTGAAACGCCTGAAGGAAGACCAGGCCTGGCTGCCGGAGGCCATGGGCAAGGCGGTGAAAATCATCTCGTTCCTGCTGCCGGAACTGCCCGCCTCGTTTCCGTACAAGGTGATCTTCCTGCGCCGGGCCATGCCCGAGTTGCTGGCCTCGCAACGGCAGATGATGTTGCGCCGGGGCGAGCCGGCGGATGCGACGGGCGATGCGCGCCTCGCAGTGGCCTATGAGAAGCACCTGGCGAACGTGGCGGCGTGGATGCAGGCGCGGGCGGGATTCGATGTGATCTACGTCGAACACCGGCGCGTCATCACGGAGCCCCTCGCGGTGGCGGAGGAACTGAACGCCTTTCTCGGCGGCGGACTGGATCAGGAGAAAATGGCCGCGGCAGTGGAACCGCGGCTGTATCGGCAGCGGTCGTAGACCCGGCGCCTATGGCAGCAGGTAAAACGTAATGTCCCGAAGACGATCAGGCAACTTGAGCTGGCGGTGGTCGTTCACGAAGTACTGCTGGACTTCGACCCCGAACGCGACCACAAGGGCCGAGGTGCGCCCGAAGAAGTCCCGGGTCAATCCGCCGACGAGCATGTGGCCGAGCTGGTTCGTGAATTCGTTGGGCGACCACGCGCCGTTGTCGAAACTTACCCCGGCCCAGATCGCGGCGGGGGGAGCCGTCGCAAGCCCCCCTTGGGCGAGGGGTTCGGCCATCTCCTCGCGTATCCAGTGTTTGACGCGTCCATGCTGTTTCGAGGCCCAGTCCCACAACTGGCCTGCGTCTGCATGCGCGTACGAAGCGTTGAATCCGGCCAGCAGAAGCAGCAATCCGAGTTTCCGGGACCAGCGAAGCATAACCCTGCCCTCTCTTCAACCGCTCATTGGACTCCGTGGCGGGAGTTCTGGTGTCGAATGAAGAAGAGCGCAACAATCGGAGAAGATGCGGTGTCCGAGAAGTCCGAACGCGATGAACTCAAGCAGAACGCCCCCTGCAACGGCGATACGGTAGTCCGGGATAACCTCGCGGTCATTCGAACCGCCCTCGCGAACGAACGCACCCTCCTGGCCTACCTGCGCACGGGGCTGGCCTTGGGCGCGGCCGGGACTGTCTTTGTGAAGTTCATGGACTCCGCCACGCTCGTGGCGTGCGGCTGGGGGCTGATGACGCTCGGCGGGGCCGTGCTGCTCTTCGGCGGAATTCGTTTCCGGAAAACCATGAACACGATCGAGCGGGCCTCGCGGCTGGGCTAGAATGCGCGGCCAGCACCAACCCTGGGAAACGCCGCGGCATTCCGTTGCGGTTCGACAGGCCATTAGTTTGCTGCCCCCGGACTTCCTTTCGGAGGCGAACGTGAATCGGATCAGCGTTTGTCTTGTATCAACGTTATGTGGACCGTATCCTGTTCTTTCGAACGCGTCACCTTGGCGGCCCCCAACTTCAGTGCCTTCTTGGAACCCGTCAAGACTTCCCGCTTCACCTTCTCGTCGCGAACAGTGAAACGAAGTACGGTGTTCGGTTCCTCTCCGAGCGCCAAGTAGAAGCGAACATCATCCGGGCAGTGAGATCTTGGCACGAAAGGCCAAATAAGCACGAAGGATCGACGATACTCACGTTCTGGAAAGGCTTGGCTAAAGGCACCCTCTTCGTCTGTTTCCAGAGTCTTTGAGTCATCAAGAGGGTCTCGCCCATTCATGACAGTCTTGGGGATCTCGTCCGCATAGACGCTGAGGGAAACTGCCACCTTCAATCTCGCGTGCACGAGTGGGTGATTTGCCCTGTCCACGATCTTGCCTGCAAGCCTGAGTGGCGAGTTATGTACGTGCGAATCACCTATGCCGATACATCCCGAGAGTGCAATTGCAACCGCAACAACGCTGCCTGCAAGCCATAACCGCCCGATACGCTTTTCAATGCGACCTTCCAAGTCCACAAGCCAGTCCTTACATGTGATGAACAAAGTCCGGAAACGATGACCCCTTCGAGTCTATAGTGATTGCCCAAGGTGCCTCAAACAGGCCGGCCTCAGAGTCCGTGCGCTTCCAGGAGGCTGGTGTTGCCGAGGATTTCATCGGGGGCGCCGGTGGCGGCGATGCGGCCCTGATGCAGCAGGGCGACCCGGGTGCAGACGTCGCGCACGAGGCTGAGATCGTGGGTGGCCATGATCTGGGTGCGGCCGAACGTCTGAAGGAGCGCGATGAGTTCGCGGCGGGCACGGGGATCGAGGTTACTCGAGGGTTCGTCAAGCACAAGCAGGTCAGCATCCATGGAAAGCACTGTGGCGAGAGCGGCACGCTTCTTCTGGCCGATGCTCATGCGATGGGGATGGCGGGTTTCAAGCCCGCCGAGGCCAACCGCGTGCAGCGCCTTCTCCACGCGGCGGCGCACCTCATCATCGCGCAGCCGCATATTGCGCGGGCCAAAGGCAATGTCCTCGAAGACCGTGGGACAGAAGAGCTGATCGTCAGGGTTCTGAAAGACGAGTCCGACGCGTTCGCGGATGCGGGCGACTGTGTCGCGGTGAACTTCGATGCCGAAGACGCGGAGGCTTCCCTCGCCGCGCAAGATGCCGTTGAGATGCAGCAGCAGCGTGCTCTTCCCCGCGCCGTTCGCGCCGATCAATCCCAAACGCTCTCCCTCGCCCAAGCTCAGATCAACGCCATCGAGCGCGGCAGTGCCGTCAGGATAGGCGTAGCGGAGTCTCTCGATCTCGAGGATCATAACGCGGCCGCCCGGAGCCCAAGCAGCAGCATGCTCATTCCCGCGAGGAAGCCATAATCCCGAGGATGCAGGGGCCGCGCTTCAACGGGCAGCGGGCCGCGGAATCCGCGGGCGGCCATGGCGAGATGGATGCGCTCGCCGCGCTCGAAGGCGCGCAGAAACAAGGCGCCAATCATGTTCCCGATAATCCGCGCTTCCCACAACCAACGCCCCCGATAACCGCGCGCGTCACGGGCGCGCATCATGCGCCGGGCCTCATCGCCCAGCACAAACAGATACCGGTGGGTCATGCCGGTGATCATCAGTGCGAACGCGGGAAATCGGAGACGCTGCATCGCCGGCATCAGCTCCGCGAAAGGCGTCGTCTCGGCAAGCAGAACCAGGCACGCCACGCCGAAGCAGGATTTTGCCAGAACATTCCACAGGATGAGCAGTCCGGCGTGCGAGACATGAAGACCTCCGAATTCAAACACGGCCCCGCCGTCCTGCGCCGGAAGAAACGGAATGAGCAGGGCGGAACAGGCGGCCACGGGAACGGCCACCGCGATGCGCCGCAGCAAGACCGCCACGGATACGCGGGCCGCGGCAATGGCAACCGCAAGAACCACAAAGTATGCCCCAAAAACCCAAAATTGGGCGGGCGGCGTGCTCACGCACACGGCCACGGCCAGGAACGTCACGAGCAGTTTCGTGCGCGCGTCGAGCGCTGGGCGTGCGGCCACGGCATCACGCATCGTCCGGGGTTCCCGCGCGCCGCCGCCGCAGGACCCAGGAAAGGCCGTATGCGCCCGCGAACACCGCCACGACGCCCAGAAGGCCCGCCACGCCAGTGGCAACCGGTTCATTCGCCAGGCCCGGCGCCAGATAGTCCGGAAAAAGCGCCCAACGCCACGCGGGCGTTTCCTTGGCCTGCTGATCGAAATGGAGATTCGCCGCAACGCGCTCAAGCCCATCCGGCGCGCTCGAGGCAAAGGGAGAAATCAGGGCCGCCAGAACACCCGCCAGCAGGAGTCCCACGAGAATGATCAGGCGATTCCGCGCGTTCACGATTGCGCCGCCTCCGGCAGCGCGCGGCGCGGCCGCCACGCCGTCACGATGTCGGGCCGGGCCGCCAGCACGACGCTCAGGCTGGTCGCGGTGATCACCGCCTCGCCAATCCCGATGAGCGCATGCACCCCTCCCATCGCCGGCAGCACATAGCGCAACGGCACTGTGCCGGAGAAGCCCAGTTCCAGGGCGCACGCGCTCGAGGCCGCCAGCACGGAGGCCCACGCCGCCACGGCCGCCGCAATCATGAAGCCGGCACGGCCCCGCAACAGGCGCCCCAAGATCCAGAAGACGCCGTAGCCGAAGAACACGCCGACGACGCCCATATTGAAGACATTGATGCCAAGCGCCGTAAGCCCCCCATCGGCAAAGAGCAGGCACTGCAAGCCCACCACGAGCGAAAGTACGATGCAGGCATTCCACGGACCCAGCAGTACCGCCGCCAAGACCGCCCCCAGAAAATGACCGCTCGTGCCCAGCGCCACGGGGAAATTGATCATCTGCGCGGCAAACACAAACGCCGCCGTCACCCCAAGCAATGGCGGCAGACTCTCCTCCGGGTCCTTGCGCGCCCGGGCAAACGCCACGCCGGCCACCGCCGCAGACAGCGCATAACCCGCAAGGCTGATGGGGCCGCTGATGAATCCGTCCGGAACATGCATGGGCTCAGCACCTCAGGTTGACTCTCTAATAATACCATCCTTCCGTTCGTAATACCAAGCCCCGCAAAATGCGCATTCCCCCGCATCCGCCCAGCCGGCCGGAAAAGATGCCCGCGACGGCCCAAATCGGCGATAATGCCGACACAGTCGAATTCCTTCGACTCACAGAATCTGCAGTATTGTTCCTTCGCATTCGGGAGAGTGATCATGGCTGGTCGTCCGAGAGTTCCGTCATTTCGCGTGTCCACGCTGCTGCTCGTGTCTTTGTCGCTCTCGATAGGCTGGGGCATTCGCGGGAATTACGGGCACGAATTCGGGGCGATGTTGGCGGGAACGCTGGCGGGGATCGCCGTGTGCCTGTTCTCAGGGCGCGAGGATTGGCGGCGGCGCGTGGCCTTCTTTGCGTTCTTCGGGGCACTGGGCTGGGGCTTTGGCGGCTCCATCGCCTACATGCCAACCATCAGCTACACGCAAAGCGGGCAATTGCCCACGCAGCTCTATGGATTCCTCGTGACGTTCATCACCGGCTTCCTGTGGGCGGGCATGGGCGGCGCCGGCACGGCCTATCCGGCCGTCGAGAACCGGGAACGGCTCACGGCCATCTTCCGGCCGCTGTGCTGGATCTTCGCGTTCTGGACTGTGCAGTACTTCTTCGAGGACGCGTTCGTGACGTGGTACGACCACCTGATGCGCGGCGCGGAGGCGGCCAGTTCCGATTTCCGCCAGAAGAACCCCTTCTATTGGCTGGACAGCGAGTGGCTCGAAGCCTCCATGGCCCTGATAGCGCTCTGCGCCTTCGATTTGTGGGACCGCCGCTTCGGCAAGATTCACTGGATGGCCCTGCTGGGCCTCGCCGGCGCGGCGGCCGGCTTCGTCGCGCAGCAACTCCTGGCGCTCACCGGCCTGCTCGGGCTCCTGTTGAAGTTGTTCGTGCATCATCAGGGCGACCTCTCCATGATCAACCCGGCCACGGGCCAGCCCTTCGATCCCGCCAACCTGATCACGAACTGGCCGCAAGTCTTCTTCGATTTGGGGCCGCATATGGGATGGATCTTGGGATTGATCGCAGGCTTGGGCGTCTACTTCTATCGCCACGGGCAATGGCGCTCCGGCGCATCGCTCCTGATGCACATGACGCTGGGAAGCTACCTCGTCTTCCTGATTGGCCCGGTCTTCCTCTCCAACTTCTTCGGGTGGATGGGCGGATTCCGGATGATGCCGCCCCGCGGCGACAGTTGGGCAAACATCGTCGGCGTCTTCGCCGGCATGCTCATTTACGTGTACCGGAACGGCCTCGGCGCCGTGGGATTCGCCTCGATCGTCTCTGGAACCATCGGCGGCCTCGGCTTCATGACGGCCCAAATGCTCAAGATGCTTGCGCTGACGCCGGGCAATCCGGTGCTCACGCAGGACCCCGCCCTCATCGAGCGATGGGCCTTCTGGCGCAGCGCAAACTGGCACAGCCTCTGCACAGAGCAGGGCGCGGGCCTCTTCTACGGACTCGGTATTGCAGTGGCGCTCGGACTGCTGGCCACGCGCGTCAAACCACACGAGGACGAGCCGCCCGTCCGGGGATGGACCGAGGGCTTCTCCGTCAGTTTCATCCTGAACGCGCTGCTGTTCGTCAATATGATCAAGATGATCGAGGACTGGACCCGGCAACAGGCCGGCAACTTCCAGGCGGTTCCCTCCCACATGCGCATGCCGCTGTTCCAGAGCGTCAATCTGTCGGCCTGGGCGTGGTTTGCCGTGTTCTTCCTGCTCTTCACGATACTGACTGTAGCGCTCCTCGCCGTGCACGCGCGACGCCCGCTCGCAGTGGTCCCCCCCACCTCCCTCGGCAAGGGCCAGTTCTTCTACCTCCTCTTCCTCTGGGCCATCGTGATCGGCAACTTCACGAAGGCGTTGCCATCGTTCACGGAACAGCGCATCGGCACCGAGGGCCTGATCATGGCCAATGCGATGCTCGCAACCTTCCTTATCCTCGTCTTCGCGCGCGACCGCGACGCCGTGCCCTTTCGTCCCGGCGCAGATTTCAGCGGGATGCCGCGCCGGACAATTCTGGCCGGCGTGGCCCTCTTCCTCCTCCTCACGGCGGGCTACACAATGGCCATTCGTGATCTCTATGGAGACAAGCCGCTCGGCTGGGGCGGGAAAAACCTCCGTTTCGGCGCGGAGGCGGACTGGCGCGTCAAACCCATCCTGAAAGACAAAGTGCATCGCTAGGCGTTCCGTCCCCGGCAACGAAATCCCCAGGAAGATCCGGGAGCGTGGCGATGTTAGTTCATCATAAACGCCCTTTTGACGGCTCTGTGTGAGATCCTGTATATCGTCAAGGCACGGCAACCAGCCGAAGAGGAAAACGCGTGGCCAAGGATTCCGGGCAGGATGGCGCGGGCAAGTTCCGCCTGAACACTGTGAGCAGGGAATTGCTCGTCGCAGTGTCGGGCTTGGTTCTCGTGCTGTTCATTCTCGTGCATCTGGCGGGCAATCTCATCTTGTTCCGCGGGCCGGACGCCTTCAACGCCTACTCCCAGCACCTGCACGAACTCGGCCTGCTCCTCGCCGCCATTCGCGCGGGGCTCATAGCCGCGTTCGTGCTGCACGTCGTGATGACCGCGTGGCTCGTGCTCGCCAACCGCGCCGCGCGCACCACCCGCTATGCCGTCCAGCGCACGATGGGCAATACGAACTTCGTGAAACAGACGATGATCTACTCCGGCCTGCTTATCCTCGTGTTCGTCCTTCTCCACCTCTATGATTTCACGTTCATCGACAAGGCCGGCCCCTACTCCGTCGTGGAGGGCAGGAACACCGGCCAGAGCCTCGGCCTCTACGGGATAGTGTGGAATGCCTTCTCGAATCCCCTGCATTCGCTGCTGTACATCGTGGCGATGGCGGCGCTCGGGCTCCACTTCAGCAATGCCGTCTCGACAATCTGGGTGACGCTCGGCGTGCTGTCGGACGCGGCCACCGCCAAGGCCAATCTGGCCGCCCGGGTGCTCGGCGCCGCGATTGCCGTGGCTTTCAGCGCAATCCCGTTGTACGTGCTGGCGATGACCCATCTGAGAGGAGTCTAGGCCGCATGCTTGATGGCAAGATCCCCAGCGGTCCCCTCGCGGAGAAATGGACGCGCCACAAATTCGAAATGAAGCTTGTGAGCCCGGCGAACAAGCCCAAGTTCACTGTGCTCGTCGTGGGAACGGGCCTGGCCGGGGCCTCAGCCGCGGCCTCCCTCTCCGAACTGGGCTATAAAGTAAAGGTTTTCTGCCTCCAGGACAGCCCGCGGCGCGCGCACAGCATCGCGGCCCAAGGCGGAATCAATGCCGCGAAGAATTACCCCAACGACGGCGACAGCGTGCACCGCCTCTTCTACGACACGATAAAGGGCGGCGACTTCCGGGCGCGCGAAGCCAATGTGCACCGCCTGGCCGAAGTCAGCCAGAACATCATCGACCACTGCGTGGCACAGGGCGTGCCCTTTGCCCGCGAATACAGCGGCTATCTCGAGAACCGCTCCTTCGGCGGAGCCCAGGTTTCGAGGACCTTCTATGCGCGCGGGCAAACCGGCCAGCAACTGCTGCTCGGGGCCTATGGCGCGCTCATGAAAGAAGTGGCGCGCAAGAACGTCGACCTCTATCCCCGGCGCGAGATGCTCGATTTGATCGTCGCCGAGGGACGCGCGGCGGGCATCGTCTGCCGCAATATGATTTCGGGCGCACTCGAAACCCATCTGGGCGACGCCGTGGTCCTCGCCACCGGCGGCTACGGCAATGTGTACTTCCTCTCCACGAACGCCATGTCCAGCAACGTGACCGCGTCCTGGCGCGCCTACAAGCGCGGCGCCCTCCTTGCCAATCCATGCTTCACGCAGATCCACCCCACCTGCATTCCGGTCCATGGGCCGCATCAGTCCAAGCTCACGCTCATGAGCGAGAGCCTGCGCAATGACGGCCGGGTCTGGGTGCCCCGGAAGAAAGGCGATTCCCGCGCCCCCCACGCCATTCCCGACGCGGAACGCGCCTACTTCCTCGAAGAGCGCTACCCCGCCTTCGGCAACCTCGTGCCCCGCGACGTGGCCTCGCGCGCGGCAAAGCGCGTGTGTGACGACGGGCTCGGCATCGCCGGCGGAAACGCGGTCTATCTCGACTTCCGCGATGCCCTTGCCCGGTGCGGGCGCGCTGTCATCGAAGAGAGATACGGAAACCTGTTTCAAATGTACGAACAGATCGTGGGCGCCAATCCCTACGAAACGCCCATGATGATCTTCCCCGCGGTCCACTACGCCATGGGCGGACTCTGGGTCGACTACAACCTCATGAGCAACCTGCCCGGACTCTACGTGCTCGGCGAAGCCAACTTCTCCGATCACGGCGCAAACCGTCTCGGGGCCAGCGCACTCATGCAGGGCCTCGCGGACGGCTACTTCATCCTCCCCTATACGATCGGCGATTTCCTCGCCGGCTCCGGAAAGGCGAACGTGACGCCGGAAGACGCGCCGGCGCGCGACGCGCTGCGCGACACGCAAGCCCGCCTTGACCGGCTCGTCGGCCTCCGCGGAAAACGCACTGTGGACGAACTGCACCGCGAACTCGGCCTCCTGCTCTGGGAGCACTGCGGCATGGCGCGAAACGCCGCCGGGCTCCGGCAGGCGCTCCAGCGCATCCCCGAACTGCGCGAGGAATTCTGGATCAACGTGAACGTGACCGGGTCCCAGGGCACGTTCAACCAGGTCCTCGAACGCGCGGGGCGCGTGGCCGATTTCATTGACCTGGCCGAGCTGATGTGCCTCGACGCCCTCGAACGAAACGAGTCCTGCGGCGCGCACTTCCGCGAAGAGCACCAGACCGGAGACAACGAAGCACTGCGCGATGACGAACACTGCTGCCACGTGGCCGCGTGGGCCTATGGCGGCCCCGGCGAAGCGCCCGTCATGGAAAAAGAGCCGCTGACCTTCGAATCCGTGCACCTGGCGCAGAGGAGCTACAAGTAGTGGCCGAGAAGACGATATCGATCACGCTCCGCGTGTGGCGGCAGGACGGGCCGCAGGCCGAGGGCCGCTTCGCCTCCTATCATGCCAAGGACATCCCCGCGGACCTCTCCTTCCTCGAAATGCTCGACATCGTGAACGCCGGACTCGAAAAGGCCGGCGCCGACCCTATTGCGTTCGAGCACGACTGCCGCGAAGGCATCTGCGGCAGTTGCGGCGCCGTCGTCAACGGCCATGCCCACGGCCCCCAACGCGCCACCACCCTCTGCCAGCTCTACATGCGCCATTTCAACGACGGCGACGTGATAACCATCGAACCGTTCCGGGCCAAGGCCTTCCCCCTCATCAAGGATCTCGTCGTGGATCGTTCCGCCTTCGACCGGATCATCCAGGCGGGCGGCTACATCTCCGTAAAGACCGGGACCGCGCCCGACGCCCATGCCCAGCTCGTGCCCAAACCCAAAGCCGAACAAGCCATGGATGCCGCCGCCTGCATCGGCTGCGGCGCCTGCGTTGCGGCCTGTCCCAACGCCTCCGCAAGCCTCTTCACCGCCGCGAAGATCAGCCAGCTCTGCAAGCTGCCCCAAGGCGACCCCGAACGCAAGCGCCGCGTCAGCGCGATGATCCGCCAGATGGACCACGAAGGTTTCGGCAGTTGCTCCAAACACTACGAATGCCAGGCCGCCTGCCCCAAGGAAATCAAAGTGGCCAACATCGCCACCATGAACCGCGAATTCCTGAGAACCCTCCTGCCCGGTGAATAATCCCCCGCCACGAGTCGCGTGCCTGGTGACCGCCCGTCTGAGTTACAACCCGTCCATCCCGTCTCGGACGCCCTCTCCTCGCCATCCCCAACGGAGGCCCCCCGAGGCGGCAGTCCTGTTTTCACAAACCCGTTACAGCAAACCACTTACAACGATACCGGCCGTAAAAAAGACCCTCAAGACAGGACGACAAAGAGCAAATCGAGGCAAGAACGAGCCCCGTGTGACCACAATCGCTCGATATCACACCGAAACGGCGTGAAATGGACCCGCCGCGCAGGTGCCCGGCGTTCTAAGAAGCCTGCTGCGCGGCTCAGGGCGTGCGCAGGACCATGAGCCGAATCTCAGTCATGTCCTCGATCGCGTAGCGGATGCCTTCCCGGCCGAGTCCGCTCTCTTTCACGCCGCCGTAGGGCATGTGGTCCACGCGCCACGACGGAACGTCGCCGACAATCAGGCCACCGACTTCGAGGGTGTCCCAAGCCTTGTGAATCTTGTAGATGTCGCGCGTGAAAAGGCCGGCCTGGAGCCCAAACTTGCTGTCGTTCACTTCGGCGAGGGCCTCGTCGAAGTCACGGAACTTCGTCAGGAGCGCGCCGGGGCCGAAGAACTCCTCCGCGTACATGGGCTCGCTGCGCGGAACGTCTTCAAGCAGCGTGGCGTCGATCAGGCGCCCGTCGCGGTGTCCGCCGCAGAGGATCTTGGCGCCCGCCTTGACCGCCGACTGGATCCAGGCCTCCATCCGGTCCGCCTCCTTGTCGGAGATGACCGGGCCGATGAACGTGTCCTCGCTCTTGGGATCGCCGGCCTTGAGGGCTTTGGCCGCGGCCAGCAGCCGGGACTTCACTTCGTCATAGATCTTCTCATGGATGATGACGCGCTGTACGCTGATGCAGCTTTGGCCGGATTGATAGAACGCGCCGACGATGATGCGCGACACCGCGTCGTTGAGGTCCGCGTCTTCGTCCACGATGACGGCCGCGTTGCCGCCCAGTTCCAGGATGACCTTCTTCTTGCCGGCGCGCGCCTTGAGATCCCAGCCGACCTCGGGCGAACCCGTGAAGCTCAGGAGCTTGAGGCGCTCATCCACCGTGAAGAGGTCCGCACCGTCGCGGCGGCACGGGAGGATCGAGAACGCGCCCTTGGGCAAATCGGTCTCGGCCAGGACTTCCCCGATGATCAGGGCGCCGAGCGGCGTGAGGCTGGCCGGCTTCAGTACAAAGGGACAGCCGACCGCGAGCGCGGGGGCGACTTTGTGCGCGGCGAGGTTGAGCGGAAAATTGAATGGGGAAATGAAGGAGCACGGCCCGATGGGCACGCGCTTCCACATGCCGGAGTAGCCTTTGGCGCGCGGGCTGCGATCGAGCGAAAGGACTTCGCCCGTGATGTTGACGGCAAGTTCCGAGGCGATCTTGAACGTGTCGATGAGACGGCTCACCTCTCCCCGGCTGTCCTTGATCGGCTTGCCCGCCTCGATGCACAGGCTCATGGCGAGTTCTTCGGAGCGCTCGCGAAAACGCGCGACGCAGTGCTCGAGCACGGCCTGGCGCTGATAGGCCGCGAAACGGCCGAACGGCTCCACGGCCTCGACGGCCTTCGCAATGGCCGCGTCAATCGCTTTGGCGTCCGCCATGGCCACACGCGTGGCCACCTCTCCGCTGTACTTGTCGATCACCTCGAGGTCGGCGTTCGGCGCCACGGCTTTGTTCGCCAGGTAGTAGGGATAGGACTCTCTGAGCATGCGCGCGTCCTCCGCGGTTCAGTCCACGATATGCAGTTTTTCCATCAGCACTTCATTCTCGCGGTAGTCAATATCAAGCGAAAGCACGGCTGGCCGGCCTGCGTTGAAGGCGCGGTCCAGTGCGGGCGCGAGGTCAACGGCATTGTTCACGTGAATGCCTTCGCAACCGAAGCTCTCCGCCAGCTTCACGAAATCGGGATTGCCGAACGAACAGTCCGTGTGCCGCCCGAATTCGTTCTGCTGTTTCCACTGGATGAGGTTATAGCAGTTGTCCACCCAGATCATGACGACGATGTTCAGCTTCAGCCGCACCGCCGTCTCGAGGTCCTGTACGTTCATCATGAAGCCGCCATCGCCGCAAAGGGCCAGGATGCGGCGTTCCGGATGGATCAGCTTGGCCGCGAGCGCGCCCGGCAGCGAACTGCCCATCGAGCAGAATCCGTTCGGGATGAGGCAGGTGTTCGGCTCGTCGCAGTGATAATACTGGGCGACCCACATCTTGTGGGTACCGACGTCGCTGATCAGGATGTCCGACGGGCCCAGGGCCTTGCGCACGTCCCACAGGACTTTCTGCGGCCGGATGCTTCCCGCGGTCTGGTCGTCCTTTCGTTCCGCCAGGAGGCTCAGCATGCGGTCTCGAGTCTTGCGCTGCTCCGGCAGATCGAAGAGCATGCGCTTTGCCGCCATGCGTTCATTGAACATCCAGAGCGTGTGCGCGAGATCCCCGATGACCTCCGCGGCCAGCTGATAGTTCGAGTCCACGACCGCGGGCAGGAAATCAACGTGCACGATCTTCTTCCGGCCGAACTTGTTCCAGAGCCGCGGCGGAAACTCGATCAGGTCATAGCCCACCGTGATCACGACGTCCGCATCCGAGAGGGCGCTGTTGGCCAGGCTGGGCGTTTGCAGCCCGATCGTGAAGATGCACTCCGGGGCCTGCCGCGAGACGCAGCCCTTGCCCATGAAAGTGCTGATGACACCGATTCCCGTGCGTTCGCTGAAGAGGCGCAACTGCTTGCTCGCGCGGGTGCGGATCGCGCCGTTCCCGGCGAGGATGATGGGATTCTTCGCCGCGCGGATGACGTCGAGGGCGATGTCCACGATCTTGTCATCAGCCACCGTCCGCCGGAGGTAGTTCTTGTTCAGCGGCGGCCGTGTCGCGGGCATGGCGGCGATGTCGTTGGAGAGTTCGATATGGCAGGCGCCGGGTTTCTCGCGCGTGGCCAGCTTGAATGCTTGCCGCACCACCTCGGGAATATTGTCGGGATGCAATACGGGGACGGCCGCCTTCGTGACGGGCCGGAACATCGAGACAATGTCGATGCGTTGATGGCTTTCCTTGTGCTGGCGGTGAATGTCCGCCTGCCCGGTGATGGCCACCACCGGCGCCCGGTCGCTGTTGGCGCTGGCTACGCCCGTCACGAGGTTCGTGGCGCCCGGCCCCAAAGTGCCAAGACAGACCCCGGCCTCGCCCGTGAGCTTGCCGTAGGTTTCCGCCATGAACGAGGCCGTTTGCTCATGCCTGGTCAGGATGAACTGGATCGGGGAATTCTCGAGGGCCATGAGGAAGTGTGCATTCTCCTCCCCCGGCACCCCGAAAATGTACTTCACCCCCTCCGCTTCCAAACACTTAACAAAGAGTTCCGCTCCGTTCATAGACTCAAACTCCGTTCCGCAGGGTGCCCGTGCGCGATACGCTCATTTATGCCGTGCTTTTGGGACGCTTCCTGCTTAACGCCAGGGATCCCATCAGTTTAGTCACCCCGTCGCAGGTCTGCAACACTATATAGCACAACTCTGCAGGAAGGCGGATTTATTCCTGCGCGGGTGCGGGGAGAGGAACGGGAAACGCCATTGAATGCCCCTGGACCACCCGCTAGAATGGGCTGGTCTGATGCCCGGGCGAGCACCGCCGATTCAGCTTCAAGCAATTACCTCGGAGGGAACAGCACGATGAAAACCGTCAACCGCCGAACCTTTCTCGGAACCGGATTGGGATTGACCGCCGCCGCGTTGCAGACGCTGCGCGCCTCTGCCGCGCCAAGAACGCTGTCGCCGAACGAACGGCTCAATATCGCGGGGATCGGCATCGGCGGCATGGGCGCAGGCAACCTGCGGGCGATGGCGAGCGAGAACATCGTGGCCCTGTGCGACGTGGACGACACGTACGCCGCCAAAACGTTTGCGGAATATCCCAAGGCGGCCAAGTACAGGGATTATCGCGTCATGCTCGAGAAACAGAAGGACATCGACGCGGTGCTCATCGCGACGCCCGATCACACGCACGCGGTCATCTCGATGGCCGCCATGAAGGCGGGCAAGCACGTCTACTGCCAGAAACCGTTGACGCACACGGTCTTCGAGGCGCGGAAGCTCGCCGAGGCCGCAAAGGAGACCGGCGTCTGTACACAGATGGGGATCCAGGGGCATTCGAGCAAGGATGCGCGGCAAATCTGCGAGTGGATCGCGGCCGGCGTGATCGGCGAGGTGCGCGAGGTCATCGCGTGGTGCAGCCTGACGTACTATCCGTGGGGGCACGCCGGCTGGAGTTCGCCCCTGGCCGTCCGTCCGGCCGATACGCCCGCCGTCCCCCCCACGCTGGACTGGGATCTCTGGCTCGGCCCGGCGCCGCAGCGCCCGTATCATCCCACGTATCATCCGGCCACCTGGCGGAGTTGGTGGGACTTCGGCTGCGGCATGATGGGCGACCGCGGCGCGCACACGCTCGATCCGGTCTTCTGGGCGCTCAAGCTGGGGCAGCCTTCGAGCATCGAGGCGAGCAGCACGGACTTGAATCCGGAAACCTATCCCATCGCTTCCGTCGTTCGGTATCAGTTCCCGGAGCGCGAGGGCCTGCCCCCGGTCACGGTCACGTGGTACGACGGCCTTCAGCCGCCGAGCCCGCCCGGCATCGGCAATGCCAAGCTCCTCGGCGACGGGGAAGGCGGCGCGCTCTTCCTCGGCGACAAGGGCATGTTGACCTGCGGCACGTATGGAAACAGTCCGCGGCTCCTGCCCGAGGCGCGAATGAAGGAGTTCAAGCCGCCGGCCGAGACGATTCCGCGCGTGAAAGGCTCGCATGAGATGGACTGGATCGAGGCCTGCAAGGCCGGACGGCCCGCCGGTGCCGACTTCCGCTACGCGGGTCCGCTCACGGAAGTCGCCCTGCTCGGTAACATCGCCAAGCGCCTGCCGGGCACGACGCTCGCCTGGGACGGCCCCGGCCTGCGCTTCCCCGACTCGCCCGAGGCCACAGCCCTCGTCCAGACGGCCTATCGCGAGGGCTGGCAACTGTAGGGGTGGCATGAATCTTCTTTCTTTTCACAAGAAAAGAAAGAAGCAAAGAAAAGCGAGATGGGATAGCGACCTCAGGCCAGCCAGTGGATGACTTGGCGGAGGCCCTCGCGGCCCATGAAGGCGAGGAAGCCGTAGGCGAGGATGCAGGGGATGGCGGCGAGGTAGGCGAGAATGATGAAGACGCCGTCGCGCTTGAGAAGGCCGAGGCTCAGCAAGAGGATCGGAAGCGCGGCCACAAGGTTGAAGAAGAGGATGGGCAGGGGCAGGGATACGACGACGGCGAGGATGAACATGTAGGCGGCGTGGATCCGCATGACGAAGCCCTTTTCCGTCAGGGGAAGCAGTCTGCGGTGGAGATGCTTCTCAACACGCTGGGCCATGGGGATGAGGCGCGTGAAGACGCGTTCCAGGCTCTCGAAGGGGATTTCGCGGTCGCGCATGCGGCGCGGAAGCCACGGGCGGCGGTTGAGGATGAGGAAGAACGCGACAAAGCCGATCAGGGGGCCGAGCATCGTGGTGAGAATAGGGATGCCGACGGGCAGGCAGAGGGGAAAGCTCAGAAAGACGAGCAGCAGCGCATGGCCCCGGATAGCCAGAGTATCCATGATCGTGGCGACACTCATGGGCTTGCCGCCGGCCAGCTCGAGGATGGCCTGAAAATCCTCGGAAAGGCTCGCGGTGGGATTGCGCTTGAGCGCAGGCATCGAGGCGCGAAGCCTGGCCCGGATTCGCTTGCGTCGAGGCACCTTCTCGCCCGGAGCGGCCGGCTCCTTGCCTGTTCTCTTTCTCGGCTTTCTGGCCACGCGCCTGAATTCCTCTGCCTGACGTAACAAGTCTAGAGACAGCTTTGGATTCCAGCGTCGGGATTTTCGAAGGACCGCCTACGGCGGCGCTTATCTTCCGAATTCGAAAATCCTGAATCTAGAATCCAAATTGGGACGTTGTCTGTTCTCAGGAGCCGCCCGGCGAAGCTGGGTTGCCGCTCGCGGCGAGGCGCGCCATGGCACGCCGCAAGGCGGCCTCAGCACGGGCGACATCGACTTTGTCGCGCTGGCTGTTCAGCCGACCGTCGGCGCGCTTCTTTGCGGCCTCGGCGCGGTCGCGGTCGATGTCTTCCGCGGATTCCGCGGTGCGCGTCAGTACAAGCACCTGGTTCTCGAGGACCCGGGCAATGCCGCCGTTGATAACGAAAATCCGTTCTTCCGCCCCGGCACGGGCCTTGACGACGCCGACGCCGAGCGTGGCGACGAGGGCGGCATGGCCGGGAAGAACGCTGAAGAGCCCCTGCTCGCCGGGCAACGAAATCTCGGCGGCCTCGACGCGATACGGGGCGCGGTCGATGGCGCAGATTTCGAGGGCGAGCGGCGCGCTCTGTTTCGTTTCGGCCATGGCTTAGATAGCCCCCATCTTCTTGGCTTTTTCGACGACGTCTTCGATGGCGCCGCAATAGAGGAAGGCGCCTTCCGGCAGGTCGTCGTGTTCGCCCGCAAGGATCTGCGAGAAGCTGCTGATGGTTTCATCGAGGGGGACATACTTGCCGGGTTGGCCGGTGAACTGCTCGGCGACGAAGTTCGGCTGCGAGAGGAAGCGCTGGATCTTGCGCGCGCGCGCCACCGTGAGCTTGTCTTCTTCGGAGAGTTCGTCCATGCCGAGAATGGCGATGATGTCCTGCAGATCTTTGTACCGCTGGAGGATCCGCTGCACACCGCGGGCGACCCGGTAATGTTCGTCGCCGACGTAGCGCGGATCGAGGATGCGGCTGGTCGAGTCGAGGGGATCGACGGCCGGGTAAATGCCCAATTCCACGATCTGGCGCGAGAGCACGGTGGTGGCGTCCAAGTGCGCGAAAGTGGTGGCGGGCGCGGGGTCGGTCAAGTCGTCGGCAGGCACGTAGATGGCCTGGACGGAGGTGATCGAACCCTTCTTCGTCGTGGTGATGCGTTCCTGGAGTTCGCCCATTTCCGTGGACAGCGTGGGCTGATAGCCGACGGCGCTGGGCATTCGGCCCAGCAGCGCGGACACTTCGGCGCCGGCCTGGGTGAAACGGAAAATGTTGTCGATGAAGAGGAGCACGTCCTGGCCTTCGACATCGCGGAAGTACTCGGCAACCGTGAGGCCGGTGAGGGCGACGCGGGCGCGGGCGCCAGGCGGTTCGGTCATCTGTCCGTAGATGAGGGCGGCTTTGTCGATAACGCCGGATTCCTTCATCTCGAGCCAGAGGTCATTGCCTTCACGGGTGCGTTCGCCGACGCCGGAGAACACAGAGTAGCCGCCGTGTTTCGTGGCGACGTTGTGAATCAGCTCCATGATAAGGACGGTCTTGCCGACGCCGGCGCCGCCGAAGAGGCCGATCTTGCCGCCGCGGGGATAGGGGGCGAGGAGGTCGATGACTTTGATGCCGGTCTCGAAGACCTCGGTGCGGGTGTCGATTTCCTCGAAGGTCGGGCAGGGGCGGTGGATGGGCCAGCGTTCCTTGGCGTTCACTTCGCCCATCTGGTCGACGGGTTCGCCGATGACGTTAATGATGCGCCCAAGCACTTCCTGTCCGACAGGCGTGGTGATGAAGTTGCCGGTATTGACGACTTCCATCCCGCGCGACAGGCCGTCGGTGCTGTCCATGGCGACGGCGCGGACGGAGTTTTCGCCGAGGTGCTGGGCCACCTCGAGGATGAGCTTGGAACCGCCGGTGCGGGTCAATTCGAGGGCGGTGTAGACGGGCGGCAGGTGTCCGGGAGGGAACTTGATGTCCAGCACCGGGCCTATGACTCGAGAAACGCGTCCAGTATTCATCGTACCCTCCGGCTACAGCGCTTCCGCGCCGCTAACGATTTCGACAACTTCCTTGGTGATAGCGTCCTGCCGGACGCGGTTGTATTTCAGCGTGAGCTTGGCGATCACGTCGCGCGCGTTGTTCGTGGCGGAATCCATGGCGGCCATGCGCGCGCCCTGTTCGCTGGCCATGGCCTCGTGCAGGATGCGGTGCATCTGCGCGTGGAGATTGTCGCGCAGGAGCGCGGAGACGATTTCCTCGGCCGACGGCTCGAAAATGAAATAGGCGTCGGCCAGCTTGCCCGTGTCCTCCGGTTCATAGGGCAGGAGGCGTTCCAGCTTGAGCTTCTGCGAGATCGCGGATTTGAATTCGTTGTAAAGGCAGTACACTTCCGAGGTCTGGCCCGCGACGAACTCTTCGACGACCGGATCGATGACGGAAGTCGCGGAACTGACAGTGTAGCGATCGAAAATGCCGAGATGCGAGGCCTTGAGTTTGCCCCGGCGGCGGCGCAGGGCGTCCACGCCCTTCTTTCCGACGACGATGAGCTCGACGTTGCGGCCCTTGAAGTCCTCGTGAAGAAGCCGCATAGTCTCGATGACAATGCTCGAATTGTAGCCGCCGCAGAGGCCGCGGTCGGACGAGACGATGAGCAGGGAGACTTTGTCTCCGGTCCCCTTTCGGAGCAACGGATGGTCCGTGGGGTCGATGTGGGCGATGAGGCCGTTGACAAGTTCGCGCATATGATACGCGTAGGGGCGCGTCTTGATGAGCGCCTCCTGGGCGCGGCGAAGTTTCGCCGCGGCAACCATCTTCATGGCCCGCGTAATCTTTTGCGTGCTCTTGACGCTGGCGATCCGCCGCCGTATGCCTTGCAGGTTGGGCATTAGTCCTGCTTAGCCTCCTTCCAAACGTTTGCGACGAAGTCCTTGATGGCCGCATCGAATTTGGCCTGAAGGGCGTCGCCGAGCGTGCCGGTCTTGGCGAGTTCGTCCATGAGGTCGGCATGCTGGGCGTCGAAGTGGGCGTACAGTTCGCGTTCGAAGCGCGCGATGGCGTCGATCGCGATCGTGTCGAGATGGCCGGCCGTGGCCGTATAAATGATGAGCACCTGCTTGCTGACGGGCAGCGGCTCATACTGCGGCTGCTTGAGGATTTCGACGAGCCGGGCGCCGCGGTGCAACTGGGCCTGGGTGGACTTGTCGAGTTCGGAACCGAACTGGGCGAAGGCTTCGAGTTCGCGGTACTGCGCGAGCGTGAGCCGGAGCATGCCGGCGACCTTCTTCATGGCCTTGACCTGGGCCGCGCCGCCGACGCGGGACACGGAGATGCCGGGATTCACGGCCGGGCGCACGCCCGAGTAGAAGAGGTTCGACTCGAGGTAGATCTGGCCGTCCGTGATGGAGATGACGTTCGTCGGGATATACGCGGAAACGTCGCCGGCCTGGGTCTCGATAATGGGCAGGGCGGTGAGGGTCCCGCCGCCAAATTCGTCGTTGAGGCACGCGGAACGCTCGAGGAGCCGCGAATGGAGATAGAAGACGTCGCCGGGATAGGCTTCGCGGCCGGGCGGGCGGCGAAGCAGCAGGGAGAGCTGGCGGTAGGCGACGGCGTGCTTGGAGAGGTCATCGAAGATGATGAGGGCATGGCGGCCGCTGTCCCGGAAGTACTCGCCCATGGCGCAACCGGCATAGGGCGCGAGGTACTGCATGGGCGCCGATTCGGAGGCCGTGGCCGAGACGACGATCGTGTATTCCATGGCGCCGTGGTCGCTGAGTTCCTGCACCACACGGGCCACGGTGGAACGTTTCTGGCCAATCGCGACGTAGATGCAGACGACGTCCTGGCCCTTCTGGTTGATGATCGTGTCAATGGCGATGGCCGTCTTGCCCGTCTGGCGGTCGCCGATGATCAATTCGCGCTGTCCGCGGCCTATGGCGGTCATGGCGTCGATGGCCTTGATGCCGGTTTGCAGCGGCTGGCGCACGGGCTGGCGCTTGACGATGCCGGGGGCGATGCACTCGACCGGGGCGAACTTGACGGCTTCGATGGGGGGTCCGCCGTCCACGGTCTGGCCGAGTCCGTCCACAACGCGCCCAATCAGCTGATCGCTGACGGGGACCGAGGTGATGCGCCCGGTGCGCTTGACCGTGTCGCCTTCGCAGATCTTTTCGTACTCGCCGAAGAGCACGACGCCGACATCGTCCTCGTCGAGGTTGAAGGCCATGCCGGTCACGCCGTGGGGGAACTCGAGGAGTTCGCCGGCCATGGCGTTTTCGAGGCCGTAGACGCGGGCGATCCCGTCACTCGCCTGAATGACGGTGCCGACCTCAGCGATGTCGATTTGCCATTTGAAATCGCTGATCTGCTTCTTGATGATATCGGTGATTTCGTTGGCGCGGGCCTTAATTTCCATAAGTCAACGATTCCTCCGCAAGGAGTTTTTGCTTCAGGCGTCCGAGCCTGGTGCGCAGGCTAAAGTCGAAAAACACGCCCCACATATAGACGATAAGGCCGCCGACGATGTTCGGATCGACCTTGTTCTTCATGCGGACGGTCTTGCCAGTGAATTTTTCCAGGCTCTGCACGAGCCTGGTTTCCAGTTCGGGCGTCAGCGCGATGGCGGTGACGATGGTGACCTCGACGCGATGGAGCCATTCATCGATGTGACTCTCGAAGCGGGCCGCGATCGTGGGGAGCAGGGCCATGCGGTTGCGCTCGATAAGGGTGTGCATCAACCGGGCGATCACAACGGGGGCGTCGACGGCCTGCACCGCGGTGTCGATGATCTGTTTGCGGCCGGCGATGTCGAGGGCGGAGTTGCCGAGCACGTGGCGCAGGCTGTGGTCGCCGCTGTAGACGGCGCTGAGCGCGTTGAGCGACGCGGCGGCATGTTCGAGCTGGCCGGGCTCGGCGATGGCCTCGCGGAGGGCCTCGGCGTATCGGTCTGCTAAGAGCGACGTCCTCATGACAACCGTTCCATCAGGGTTACGAAGCGATCGACGTTCGTATGAAGCTTCTCGATAGTGAGTTCGTTCTTGTAGCGGTCTTCGAGTTCGCGGAGCGCGCTGTTGACCAGGTCGGTCTTGATGGCCTTGGCGGCGGTGTAGAGTTCGGCCTGCTTGCGGTCCTCGGTCTGCTTGGCAAGCAGGGCCTTGGCCGCCTCGGCCTCCTGCTGGATCTTGGCGAGGTGCCTGGCGACGGCGGCCTCGGATTCGCGCTGGATGCGCTCCTCGGTCTTCGCCCAGGTGGCCATCTTGGCTTGCGCCTCGGCCTTGAGGCGCGCGGCTTCGGCGCGGGCCTTCTCGGCGTCGGCGAAGCTGCTGCGGATGCCCGCGATCTGGCCGTCGAGGTAGTTGAGCAGGGGCTTGCCGACGAAACCGGCGAGATAGCAGATGAACACGACGGAGTTGAGCACTTTGAAGTACTCGACGAACCACCAGATGCGGTTCTCTTCGTGTTCGAAGGCCTCGTTTTCGCGGTAGTGCTCGACGAACTCGGCGTCTTCCTTGAGCTTGCCTTCAAGGGGGTGCAGGGCGGGGCGCTCTTCGTGGAGCTTGAATTCCTCGCTCTTGACGATGGCGAGATAGCGCTTGTGCGCCTCCTCGTTCTCCTTGAGGTAGGCCTTGGAAAGGCTGGGCGAGCCGAAGCAAAGGAGGCCGATAACCGTGCCGATGGCATAGACTGCGGTGACTTTGTAGAAATACTGCTTGGTCATCGCAGGCTCCCTTCGGTGCGGAGCTGGCGATCCATCGACTCAACGAGGCCGGGGATCAACTCCGCATACTTCTGGCGCTCTTCCGCGACCTGGCGTTCGATGGCGTCGCGGAAAGCGCCCACGTCCGCGTCGGCCTGATGGCGCAAGGCTTCCAGTTCGGCGCGGTTGTGTTGATAGGCCTCGTAGCGCGCCTGGCGGAGCCGCTGCGCGGCCGCCTGATCGGTCTGGGTGAGCTGCTCGATGAATTGCGACTCGAGGTGTTGGGCTTCCGCGGCGTCCTGGGCGGCGGTGGACTTGTCCTGGCCGATCTTGGCGTCGCGTTCATCCATGACGCGGCGCACGGGGCGGAACATGAACTTGTTCGTCACCCACAGGAAAACGAGAAACAGCACCATCTCCACGACGAGTGTGAAGTTGAATTGAATCATCCCGTTATTCCTCTCCGCGTCAACCCTGGTCCATCACCCATGCCGCAAACCCGGCGTCAGCCAATAGCAAAGAGAATCAGCGCCGCCACAACGAGGGCGTAGATGGCGACCGATTCGGTGACCGCCTGGCCGACGATCATGGTCCGGGTGATGAGCGGGGTGGCTTCGGGGTTGCGGGCGACGCCTTCGCACGCCTTGGCGGCGGCGATGCCTTCACTCATGCCCGAGCCGAGCGCGCCCACGCCCATGGCGATGCCCGCGCCGAGGCATTTCGCAACGACGCGCAGGTCCGCGCCGGTGATGCCGGACGCCGCTTCCGCAGCCTGACCCTGCGCCTGAGCAACCGAGGTTTGCAGCACGGCCCAAACCGTTCCGATATCCATTCTCCGTATCCTTTCGTCGTTTTCGCCTACTGGCTGTTCCGTTATATGCCGTGTCATCCGGGGGGAAGGGGCCGAGGCCCTTATTCCTCCTGCAAGGCCCCGGTGATATACATCAATGTCAGCATGGAAAACACAAACGCCTGAAGGGCGGCTTCAAATACGAGGAAGAACGCGTACAGAAACTGGGGAAAGAGGATGTAGTACGTGAGTGTCGAGACGACGATGATGACGATGGCGCCGCCCATGATGTTGCCGAAAAGACGGCAAGAGATGGAGACGAGCCGGGAGAATTCTTCGCTGAGGCGCAGCGGGAAGAAGAAAAGCGCGGAGAGTTTGCCGATGATGACCGCGCTGAGGCTGCCGTGGGCGTGGAACATGGGGCCCATCATTTCGGTCACATAGACTTTGAGGCCCTTGGCCTTGAGGCCGCAGTAGGTCGCGTACGTGATGCTGATGATACCCAGCGCCAGCGTGTCGTTGAGGTCGGAGGTCGGCTTTTCGATGTGCGGCAGCGGAATGATGAGGACGGCGTTGCTGACGCAGATATACAGGAAGAGGCCCGCGATGAGGGGCAGGAAGTGTTTGCGTTTCTCGAGGGGTTCGAAGGACATCGTCGAGTCGATGAGTCCCTGGAAGCCGGTGAGCACGGACTCAAGGAGCAACTGGCCCCGGCCGGGCACCGCGGTGAGCCGGCGCGTGGCGAGGTAGAGCAGGCCCCACAGCACCGCCATCACGACGAGGGTGTTCATCACTGTAATGACGTTGACCCCCCCCATGGGAATGGGAATGTCAGTGAAGGGCAGATAATGCCAGCGGGCAATTTCCCCGATTTCTTCCATGGCGTTACTCGCTACCGCGTTTCAGGTCCCAGCCTGTATACCCGATTATCGCTACCACCACATACAAGACGCTCAACCCGGCAACCGCCCCCATAAACCCGCGCAGGTGCTCCGGATCGTAGGTGTAACCCTTCCACAACACCAGCCCGTAGAGGGCCAACCGGACGAATGACCAGAGGACCATAGCATACTTCGATCCCCGATTACCACTTATTACCCCCTCGGCAAAACGGGCCCACAGGGCAAAGACAACGCATCCGGAAATCCCGCCCAAAAGTACCCCTTTCGCAAGATTCCAATCAAAGACCGCAGCCGATACGGCGAGAATCGCCAGGATCAACAGCGCGAAGGCGATCACGCTAAACCTAAACTGCCGCACTACTTCCACTGAAGAACCCTCGAAATGACGCGATAGAAGTTATAGCCGCCGATGATCAGGGCGAGCAGGAGCATAATGACGAGCATAATACCATGGGTGCCCATCCATTTATCCATATAACGACCGGTCAGTATACCAGCCACGAGAGGCAGCGCAATGTTGAATCCCAGTTCGGAGCCGAGGCCGAGCGCACGGGCCAGGTTGGAACCGGTGTCTTTGTCGGGTTTGTTCTTCATAGGCTACCTACCGGGAAGTATAGCAATTAGAGAGATACGGCCACGTTTTTCGTGTGGATAAAACACTCCGAAAAGAAAACACGGATTGCACCGATTGCACCGATTTCGAAGAAGGGCATAAATCTTGGATGCTGTCTGAACGAAGAAAAGCACGGCGACTCACTTTCAATCTTCCCCCAGGAAATCGAGGTCGGCGCCGAGCGGGGCTTGTTGCACGTGCTCGGTGTGGAGGCGCAGCCAGCCGCGGCTGGGCAACGGCGGTGGGGTGAATGCGGCGCGGCGGCGTTGGAGTTCGCTGTCGTCCACGAGCAGATCGATACGGCGTTCGCGCACGTTGAGTTCGATGAGGTCGCCGTCGCTGACGAGTGCGAGGGGTCCGCCGATTGCGGCTTCAGGGGCGACGTGCAGCACGCATGCACCGAAGGCGGTGCCGCTCATGCGCGCATCGGAAACGCGGAGCATGTCTTTGACGCCTGCTTGCGCGAGCCGCCTGGGGATGGGGAGGGAACCGGCTTCGGGCATGCCCGCGCCGCGCGGCCCGGCGTTGCGCAGGACGAGCACGTGATCGGGGGTGATGTTCTCGGCGCGCGCGTCAATCTGCGTGGCGGCGTCTTCGGTGGAATCGAAGACGATGGCCGGGCCGCGGTGCACAAGCAGTTGCGGGCTTGCGGCGGCGGCTTTGATGACGGCGCCCTCGGGCGCGAGCGAACCGCGAAGGACGACGAGTGCGCCGGTGGCGCCGAGCGGCGCATCGAGTGTGCGGATAGTCTGCTGCCATGCGCCGGGCGCCGGCGCGCGCTGAATGCGCTCGCCCATCGTCTCGCCGGAGACCGTAATGGCGTCAGGATCGAGCAGGGGCGCGAGCACGTTCAGGAGGACGGGCATGCCGCCGGCGCGATCGAAGTCTTCGAGATATCCGATGCCGGCGGGTTTGCAGTCCACGAGGAGCGGCACGCGATCCGAGGCGACCTGGAAATCGTTCAACGAAAGCGGGACGCCGGCGCGGCGCGCAATGGCCGTGAGGTGAATGATGGCATTTGTGGAGCCGCCGAGCGCCATGAGCACCGCAAGGGCGTTCCGGAATGCGGCCGGGGTGAGGATGTCGCGGGGCCGGAGTCCGTTCCGGGCGAGGTTGACGGCGTGCCGCCCCGAGGCGGCCGCCTGCCGGAGCCGGTTGCCGGTGCCGCTGGGTGCGCTGGCGCCGCCGGGCAACATCATGCCGAGCGCTTCGGCCATGCAGGCCATCGTGGAAGCGGTGCCCATCACCATGCAGGTGCCGCCGGTGGGGCACAGGGATTGCGTAAGTTCGTGGAGGTCTTCCTCGGAGATTCTGCCGGCGCGGTATTCGGCCCAATAGCGCCGGCAGTCTGTGCAGGCGCCCAGTCGTTCGCCGCGCCAGCTTCCGGTCATCATGGGGCCGGTGACGACGGAGATGGCG
>CAILVY010000248.1 GCA_903837785.1 Candidatus Hydrogenedentota bacterium | reverse complement strand
CCACCGTTGGGCATGGCATCCGCGGCGTTGGTGCAAAGACATGTCACAACTTCTCCGAGGAGATTCCTGTCACCCTTGATGTGCCAGAGGTCGGCGCTTGGAAGAAAACTGAGATGAACGCCCTCCCCGAAGACGGCATCCAGACCGCGCAAGAGTCCGGAAATAAGGATGGTGAGATTAATGTCCTCGAGGCGGATGATCTGGTGGCGGCTGAAAGCGAGAAGCTGACTGATGAGACGGGCCGCACGAGAGCCGGCTTGTATCACCTGGCCGATGAGTGGTTTTGCAGGATCGTCCTCGGGGAGCTGCATTTCAATAAGCTCGGTGTACCCGTTAATGACCTGTAGGACGTTGTTGAGGTCATGGGCGACGCCGGCGCTCAATCTGCCGACGGTTTCCATCTTTTGCGCCTGACGAAGACGTGTTTCAGTCTCCCGTTCTTCAGTGATGTCCTGAAAGAGCTCAATAGCGGATTCGGGTTTATCGGCTGAGGTCCATGAAATGACCACGAGAGAATGCCGGATAAGGGTGCTCCGTCCCTTTGGGTCTATCACTTCAAGTTCGTGGACGTAAGTGTTGTGGTTGCCTGGGGTCTGATGAAATGCGGGGATATCACAGGGATGTTGCCGGTGCAGGCATGCTTCCCAGCTTTTTCGGCCGACAACATCGGCCCCGAAGTCTTCGAAACATTTCTTGTTGGCCCAGAGAATAGTGCCGGCGCCGTCGACGAGAACTATGGCATTCGGGAGCGCATTGAGAATGGTTTCCTGGCGCTCGCGATACGCGGCGAGCGCGGCTTCCGCCTGCTTGCGTTGTGTGATGTCCAGGTGGGTCCCGCTCATTCGGCGGGGCGTGCCGGCCGCGTCGCGTTCCACAACCCGTCCTCGGTCGAGTGCCCAGCGCCAGTCGCCGTGAACGTCGCGCAAGCGGACCTCACATTCGTATTGTTCGAGGTCTCCGGCGAAGTGTTTGGCCAGCAACTGATTGGAGCTTTTCAGGTCATCCGGATGGCAGAGTCTTTCCCAGGTTACGATGGAGCTGGGCTCGAATTGTTCCCTTGTATATCCCAGCATCTTGAACCAGAGGTTGTTGAAGTGCGTCTCCCCGGTTTGTATGTTCCAGTCCCAAGTGCCCACCTGGGCCCCCTGGATGACGTTGTTCAGGCTGCTCTCACTGGCGGCCAGGTGTTCTTCGGCAATGCGGCGCCGCTCAACTTCCTGATGAAGAAGGGTGTTTCGTGCTTTCATGTTGTCGGCAAACCGCTCAGATTCTTCGGCACGGACTCGGGCAGCGACCGCATATTGGTTTTCGCGGTAGGAAAAGGCAAGGCCCCCCAAAACGACCAATGCTACAGCCAGGAGTCCCAGAAGGTTCAATGTCGGAAAGTTCCAGCCGAGGGAGGGTCCTGAGGGGATTTCGCAAATCAGGGTGAAGGGGCTTCCCGGCACGGGCAGGCGTGATTCGAGCGTGCCCCGGGTGATGAACTTTCTTAAAGGCCTGTCCGCAAGGTTTGTCGCCTTACTGCTGTCGTTCGCAAATGGTCTTGTATGCGTCAGGACGGAGCGGGGTTGGGCCTGTAAATCCTGGGTTTCGAGACGCCAATCTCCGCCAAAGCTCTGCATTTGCTGTTCGGCCAGCCGGTTGAAACGCCCCGGATCCACCCATGCGACAATCCAGCCAGGGAAGTCATTCTTGTATTGACATGTAGTGACCAGCAGGATGGTATCCAGGTCGGGGCAAAAGATTCTCGTGCCATGCGTCTTGGAGAGACTATCGGCCGGAATGGTTGCGGTTTTTTCGGGGGGATCGGGGGTGGTGTCGGCAAGGATTTCCTTGTTGGGTCCATACAACGCCACGCGCCCATATCCGAAGTCTCCGGCCGTTTCGGTGCGCTCAATAAACGTCATGAGGCGTGCACGGACCAGGGACAGGCTCTGGCGCAAACCATAGTCTTCACTCATGCCCAGCGCCTTGTTTTCGAAGTAAGCGACAAGCTCTCTTGAGGCCAGGAGGTCCGCCATGTTGGCCTTGCGTTCATCGAAGAAATGCTGGAGTACTTGCGCACAGCGTTCGCTGTTCAATTCCGTTTCCTTGCGGAAGCTTTCAGCGAGATTGCGCTGGAAACGGTAGTTCTGTTCGATGAGGAAACCAAGAAAAGCCACGAGGGCAACGCCGAAGAGGATGAAGACAGCCTTCTTATACATTCCGCGCCCAAGTCTCTCGGCTTGACTGCTTGGGCCCCGTTTTTCAGTATCAGCAGCAATCATTGACACAATGAGGAACCGTTTGGTTCCATTCCTTTCCCCGTTCGCATCCCCTAAGAGCGGCCCCGGCATACAGCTTATACGGCGGGTTTCTTTACGCGGTCATATCTACCGTTTTGATGGCAGTTCAGCTTTGTGCCATGTGAAGAAGTCAGGGTAATAATCCAGTACGTAGGGATAGTATTTCTTGACCAGGCCCTCCAGGAGGCCGTTGGCTGAGGATTCGGTCAGGAAACGGTTGAACGCATCCTTGAGGTCGGTCGAATTCTTGGCGAAAGCCACGGCCATTTCTTGGGGAGGGCTTATTGGGCCTATCACTTTTAGCTGTCCAGGCCACTTCATCATGGCTACGAGCGCATCGGGAACATCCAGAAGGCTCAGGTCGGCCTCTTTGCCCAACAAGGCGGGCGCCATGTCATTGAGCCCGCCGTTGAATACTTGGACACTGGCGCGGGCTTCCTCTATGTGATAGAGCGCACCGTCAAGGCAAGTTCCGGGCTTGCATAGCAGGGTCTTTTCCGCAATAAGTCCGCGTGTCGCTTCGATGTCCCTATCGAGTTGTCCCGATGGTTTTATGGGGCGCTGCGGCGCGTCCGCCCGGGCCATGAGCCAGACCTGGTTTGGAAAGGTGGGAAGTGAAAAATCCACCACCCGGCGGCGCCATTCGAGAACGGTGATGCCGTTGGCGGCGACATCGCCGCGTATGGGCATGGTCTCACCCAGAATGACCTCATCGCCTTTCGGAGTGACCTTGCGTCCGGTCAGGTCTCCGAAGATCGATGTCCAGTCTGTCTTGACGTATTCGTACCGTACGCCGAGATACGCCGCAAATTGTTGCATCAACTCCACATCCATGCCATCCCGCAGTCCCGTGACGAAATTGGCATAGGGAATACCAAGATGACGCAGGCAACCGGCCTTCCTGACCTCTTCGAGCGTGGCCGCGGGAGCCGAGGAGCACAAGAACACCAGCCCCGCTGCAATGAGCAGACCCAATGCACGTCTGCTCAGGATCCGACACAAAACACTTCCGTGTCCAATTGTTCTTGCGGACGACATGTCGCACATTTCCCTTCCCCCTGGTATGTCGGCGGCGCTGCCGCCTGAAGTGCGTGGATAAACTGCTTTTAACCATTGGAACGTCTGTGCCATTGTGTTCTTATCCTCTCGCCCTGTGCAGGCAATCCTACCACAAATCCCGGTCTTTTCGGGTCAAAAAATCAACAAAAACTACGATTAAGAGGTATAACCTAGGCTTGAATAGGTGAATTCACTTATATTCACCGGTGCGGGAGCTGGTCTATCCTCGTAGATGGTTCAACCCGTGAGTTTCGCTGATTCAAGGGGAGATGCGGAACCGTGAGCGGGAGGTGTACGATGTGACATCTCCTTGTGACGCGGTGGCGGTGCACTTCGAGGGTGTCGGTTGGAGCGGTTTTTCCGGGAGGGGTTTGTGCTATTTTCTACAAAAGAACGGACAGACGCGGACCTTCTGCTGAGAAGGGTACTCCCGCCGCTGCTCTTGCTGCTGGAGTTCTCCGTGCTGGCTGGATTGGCGGGGGGAACCGACCTTCTGTACCGGCGCTGGTCCGAGTCCTATTGCCGTACCGAGCTTATTCACCGGGCGGAGATGATTGCGCGGATCTTCGACCTTGAGGAGCTCGCTGAACTGTCGTTCTCCCCTGAAGACGTAACAGACTCGCGTTTTCAGAGGATGCAGCGGCAATTGTCGCTTCTGGCGCACACGTTGGGATACGTCAACACCTACGTGCTGGCGGCGCGTAACGGGAACATCGTGGTTGGCCCACAGGGAGCCGGGGAGGGAACGTCGCCGGGGAGGGAACCCGGCACGCGCGCCGCCCGTTCCGGGGACGCGCTCCAGAGTGTATTCAGGACGGGGCAGCCCATCGCCGACGATTCCCATTCTCCTGGAGACCCGGTATGGCTTTCGGCATTTGCGCCGGTGACCAATCCTCGTACTGGAAGCGTTGAATTCATAGTTGGAATTGATGTTTCCGAAAGCCAGAGCCGAAGCTTTGCGCCCGACCACAAGTCCGGGATCAACGCACTGATTACACTGTCCATTCTTGTCATCCTGGCCGGGCAATGGTTGCTCCTGCGCCGCCTTCGGCTGGGGGAACATGCATCGTTTTGGCCCATACGTCATGCTGAAACGCTGCTTGTGCTTTCCTTGGGAGTCCTGCTGACATTACAGGTAGCTCTTGGGGTGGATGACGTGGCGCGGCGCGAGACGTCGCGAGGGGTAGCGGGAGCGGGCGAAGCGCGGGCGCAAGTGATCAACGCTGTCTATCGGGAATTAAGGGCAAACCTTGCCGGTCTGGCGTCGCTGTTCAACGTGAAGGGGGTTGTCGGGCGCGGGGATTTCGACTCTTTCGTGGAACCTTTTCTTCACGTGGCGGGTACGCAGGCCTGGGAATGGATACCGCTTGTTACCCGAGACGCCCGCGGGGACTTCGAGGAGTCGGAGAAACAACAAGGCTTCCCCGACTATCGGATTTATGAAAAAGACAACAACGGCGGGCATATTGCGGCAGGGCCGAGGGAGCGCTACTTTCCGGTCACGTATGTTGCCCCGATCAAGGGGAATGAAAAGGCCGTTGGATTTGACCTCGGCAGCGAACCGGTGCGCTTTGCGGCCCTGGAGGAGGCCATAAGCACCGGTCTTCCGGTGGCTTCGGCGCCGATTACGCTGGTCCAGGAAACGGAACAACAAGTTGGCATGCTGGTCTTCCACCCGGTTTACGAAGGCTCCACCCGGCACTTCGTGGGGTTTGCACTTGCCGTAGTGAGGCACCAGTCCGCATTGACGCGCACGCTCTTCAATCTCGAACGGGAAGAACCGGAGCTTGCCGTCGAGCTTTGGGATATTTCATCGGAACCCAAAATGCTGGGGGCATCTCCGGCTTTGAAGCCGCAGCGAGAGACGGATATACGCAGGCGGGCGGCCATGTTTCCCTGTTCCTCCCTGGCCCCTTTGGTGGTTTTGGGTCGCGTTTGGATGGTTTTGACCTATCCGCGCGAAAACT
>CAILVY010000247.1 GCA_903837785.1 Candidatus Hydrogenedentota bacterium | reverse complement strand
GCCTGCATCATGTCCTCGGCCGCGACAACCGGTCGGGTCACGGCCTGCCCCGCAATGACGGCCCGTCCCTCCAGTTGCAGGGGGATCGGCTGGTTGTACGTTTCGCGGGGCGCAGTCAGGGTCATGCGGACACTGTCCTTGCCCGCGGGAATCCGCGCGCCGTCGAGGGCGAAGCCGTCGGGGGCATCCTTCATCGCGACCTCAATCTCGCCGCTGAACCCATCCTTGCGCAAGGCGTAGACACAGAGCGGCACGGCGCGTCCCGGCGGGAGACTGAGGCTCGCGGGCGCCATGCGCAGGGCGAAATCGGGCTGTGGCGGCGCAAGGCGCAGGCGATACGCGCAGGCGTCGTCTCCCTGGCGTTGCGCATCCGTTATTGCGATGCGATACGTGCCGTCGGCCGGCAGTTTCGCGGAGAGGCGCGCGTCGGCGTGATGGGTGCACCACCCGGCGCTCTTGTCTTCACAGTCATCATTCCATTCAATCAGTTTCCCGGAATCGCCGGTCAGGCGCAGGAGGGCATCCAGCGGCGAACGCAGCCGGCGCGCAAAGACCTCGGCCACGACTTCGTCATTGGCGCGTCCCTCGAACTGAAACGTGTCCACGTCGCCGGGCTGCCCGATGCGGCCGTTCAGCGTGAGCGGAAGGAGCACCCGCTGCGCGCTCTCCGCGGCGTCGTTGGGCTCCTGCTCTTCCGCCTCAGGGAGCGTATCGACGGCATACGGCACGCTGTTTGAAAGCATGAAATCCTGCCGCAACGCGGTTTGGCGAATGCCCCCGAAGCCGGGCTGCGTATCCAGGTTTAGACGGGTGTCTTTCAGATTCCATCCGCCGATGGCGGCGGTCGTGACAGCGCCTTCCGGCCCGCCCAGGGGATAGACCTGCGTGATGAAGGGCAGTTCGCCCACGGAGACCCGATAAATGAAGTCTTCGCGGCCGCGATAGATCGAATCGCGGATCTCGAGGGAGTAGGCCCCGTCTTCCGGCACTTCGTAGAGGAGCACCGGATCGGGATCGAAGCGATAGTCGTCCGCGAACGCAACCTCGGCGCCGCGTGGGTCGTACAGCGTGAGCATGGGTTGAAACCAGCCCGGGACCGCGTCGGCCAGGTAAGGAATCAGATGGCGGGCGGCCACAGCCATCACGAGGCGCTGCCCCTTCTTCGCCCGGAACCGGAAGCGGTCCACGTCGCCCGGCTCGATCTGTCCGTTCATCAGCACGGGCAACTCAAGAGGGGGCTCGTCGGCCAGTCCGGTGAGCACCTTCGGGTCATTGGGCTCCTGTTCGCGGGCCTCCGGCAGTTGTCCCACCTGAAAGCAGAGGGGGTTTGTGAGGCCGCCCTGGGCGCCCAGGCGGAGTTCGCGATCGCCGGGCGTTGCATCGGAATCGATCGTGACTTCGAGCAGAAGCATTTCCGCGATCTGCGTGTTGGGCTGCTTCTTCTTGATATTGAGGATTGTCATTCCGATGTATTCGAGTTCGCGCAGGCTCTTGTTCTCGACATCCATCAGCAGCGGATGATCCGGCAGGTCCGCGGGGTCCACGGCCACGGCCGCCTTCCGCACGCCGCCCTTGCCCAGGAAACGGCGCCACGGCGCTTCGCCCACCCGGCTGCTCTCGGGAAGTTCGTTCCAGCGCTGTTCCATCAGGGCCAGCAACTGCTGCTCCAGGGCCCGGCGCTGTTCCGCTTTGATCATGCGGAAGGGCCGGAACGAACGGATGACCGAGGCATGCACGCCCGCGCCCGACACGTAGACGCTGTTGGCGCCCTGAAGCCGCTGGCCGCCCGCCAGGACCTGAATCACGGCGCCCTGGCGCCCGCCCGCCGGATAGGCATAGCCGAGGTGCGGCTCGCGTTTCTCCGCCTGGCCCCACGCCTCCGAAACGCCGAGCAACACGGCGGCGAGCAAGAGCCGTTTGAAAAGCATCATGATAGCGATCCTCGGGTTACATGATTTCCGTGAGGCGGCCGCCGCTCTTCGCGCCGTCCTCGGACGCCGGCATGACTTTGACGTCGAGTCCGCCCGCGTTGGGCATCGGGCCTTCGGGATCGATGCCCAGCAGTTCATACATGCTGCCGAGCAGGTCCCGCGGATACACGGGACGCTCGGCCACTTCTTCGCCGGTGGCATCCGACGCGCCCACAACGCGTCCGCCCTTGAAGCCGCCCCCGGCGAGCAGCGCGCCAAAACACGCGCCGAAGTGGGAGCGGCCGCCGTTCCAGGGCGCGTTCCACTGCACGCGGGGCGTGCGTCCGAACTCGCCGCCCCACCAGACGATGGTGCTGTCGAGCAAACCGCGCTCCGTCAAGTCGCTCAGCAGCGAAGACATGCCCTTGTCCATTTCCGGCAGTTTCCGGCGCATGATCTCGAAGTGCTGCTTGTGCGTGTCCCAACCCTTGTAGTTGATCGTGATGTAGGGCACGCCCGCTTCCACGAGGCGGCGCGCCATCAGGCAGGACTGTCCGAACGTGTTGCGGCCATAGCGGTCCCGCATTGCGTCGGTTTCTCCGGCGAGATCGAAGAGCTTCCGGGCATCGCCGAACATCATGTCGTAGGCCTTGGCTTCACACTGATCGAGTTTCGCGAAATCCGGATTGCCCGGCATCGCCTTGCCCAGCGAGTCCAGCGTGTGCAGCAACTCGCGTCGGCTCTGCTGGCGCTCGTCCGAGATGCCCTCGGCCACGATGCCCTCCACGACGAAGCGTTTCTGATTCGGGTCGCCGCCGGTGGCGAAAGGCTTGTAGCGCTGCCCGAGGAACCCGGCCTCGGAGAATCGGCCCTGCGATTCGCACAACACGACGTAGGGCGGAACCAGCCCGCGGTATCCGTGATCGCAGCCTTTGAACAGCGAGACGACCGCGCCCGCGGACGGATAGACGAGCCGTCCGGGCATCCGTCCCGTTTGCACGATGTACGAGGCGGTTTCGTGCGCGTTGACTCCGTGCGTCATGCTCCGGATGATGGAATACTTGTCCGCCTGTTGGGCGAGCAGCGGCAGCAGTTCACCGATGCGAATGCCGTCCACGTTCGTCGCAATCGGCTTGTTCAGCGGGCCGCAGAAATCGTGGCCGGCCTCCGGCTTGGGATCGAAGGTGTCGAGATGGGACGGCCCGCCCCACATCCAGATCTGAATGACCGCCTTGGCCCGTGCCGGCTTTGGCGCGGTTTGCGCCAGAGCGTCCCGTCGCCCGAGCAGCGCCAATCCTGCCGCTCCGGCAAGACTCCGCTGCAACATCGCGCGCCGGGTCATGCCGCCATCCGTCCCTTGCATGCTCATAGCCTTGCCATCCTCAGTCGGTCCGTTCCCAGCCGCACGGCGTTGCGCGGGCAGCCATGCGTGATGCCACCTCCTTAAACCCCAGCTCACCCCCCGGGTTCCGTGAGATGAAGGCCCTGAAAGCAGGTTTCGGAACGCGCCGCTAGTCCCGGTCGCGATCCGAATTCCTGGAGCGGGCCTGCTTGATGGCGCGGTCGAGATCCCGCTTGGACTCGCGCTCCTTGATGGCCGTGCGCTTGTCGAAGCTGTGTTTGCCGCGGCAGATCCCGAGTTCGACTTTGACGATGCCGTTCTTGAAGTAGACGCGGAGCGGGATCAGGGTGAGCCCTTTCTCCGCAATGCGGTGGCCCAGCCGAAGAATCTCGCGCTTGTGCAGCAGCAGCTTGCGCGGCCGTTCCGGGTCGTGGTTGTAGATGTTGCCCATGGCGTAGGGCTCGATGTGCGCGCCCACGAGCACCGCTTCCCCGCGCTCGATGTCCGCGTACGAGTCTTTGAGGCTCATGCTCCCGGCGGTCCGCAGCGACTTCACCTCGGTGCCCTGCAGGGCGATGCCCGCTTCGAGGCGATCCAGGACCGAGAAGTCGCGGCCCGCGCGCCGGTTACTGGCAATGAGCTTCTCCGCCATCGAATCGGGCTCCTTTTCCCGGGGACAAATCTGCGAATTCTGCACACAGCACGTTCCGGCGTGGCAGGCGGATCGTGCCGTGCGAAAGCTATTATATGTCAAAGTCTTGTGCGGACGGAAGTGATCGATTCTTGCACGGACCGGGTCGACTGTGTTAGGAAGTAGGCGGGAAATCTTGATTGTCGGGGCGGCGTTGCGGCGCGGCCTAAAGTTTTTGAGGTGGCCTGCCGATAAAGCATGACAGGAATCATGGGATTCACAAAGACAGGCTTGACCTGAGGAGATGGGCTTATGGTTGGTATACAAGGACTTGGAGGCGTCCCCGAGCCGAAGTCCGGACGACCGGCCACGGTACGCGAGGAGCGGGAAACCCGATCCACGGAGGGCGCAGTGTCCTCGAGCGCGTCGGCCCCGGCTCAGGACGGAGTACTCATCAGCAGCGAAGCCAAGGCGGCGCTGGAAGTGGCGCGGATAATCAAGTCCGCGGAGAGCCAGCAGTCGCAGCGGACGGAGAAGGTGGAGGCGGCCCGGGAACGCTTGGCGCGCGGCGACTACAAACGTCCCGAGGTCGTGGCCAAAGTGGCCGAACGCCTGATGAAGTACCTCGGCTAACGCAGTTATCCATCGAGCATTGGAAGCACGTCCCCGCGGACGTGCTTCTGTCGTTTGTGCCGGTCCGCTCCTGATACAATCGCCGCCGTCATTGGTGGGAGCGCATCATGCCTGCCCTGAGCGTCATCATGATCGTGAAGAACGAGGCGGAGTGCCTCGCGCGCTGTCTTGGCAGTGTCCGCGAGATCGCGGAGGAGATCGTGGTGGCGGACACCGGATCGACGGATGCCACGAAGGCGATCGCCGAGAGCTTCCGCGCCCGCGTCTTCTCCATTCCTTGGGAAAACGACTTTGCCCAGGCGCGCAATGCGTCCTTGGCCGCGGCCACGGGCGACTGGCTGCTGCATCTGGATGCGGATGAGATGCTCGATCCAGAAGGGGCGCGGCGCATCCGCGCCCTTGTGGATGCCGACGGGCAGGGCGCCGACGCCATCGAGGTGTTTCTGGCGAACTACTCGAATGATCCCCGGGCGTGGCGCTGGGTGCCGGTTTCGCCCGACGACCCGTACGCACAGGGCCATGCGGGGTATGTCCGTGTGGGCCTGCTCCGGCTGTTTCGGAACGGCCGCGGCTTCGAGTACCGGGAACCGGTGCACGAGAACATCACGGAAAGCGTAATCGAGCGCGGCGGACGCATCCGCTCCGAAGACATCCTGATTCATCACTACGGCTACAACGCGGGCAAGGCGCGCAGCGATGCGAAGTCGGCGCTGTATCTTGAGATCGCGCGGGCGAAGATGGCCACCCGTCCCTTGGATACGAAGGCCTTGCACGATTTCGCGGAGCAGGCGCTCGTGCTCGGGTTGACCGCGGAGGCGGAGGATGCCTGCCGGAAGGCGCTCGCCTTGCATCCGCTCGATCTTGACTCGGCCACTACGCTGGCCAACATCCTGCTGAACCGCGGCGCTGCGGACGAAGCGCGCGCGCTGCTGGAAGGCCTGGAAGCCGCGGGGATTTCGCCGCCGCACGTCGTGACCGCGCTCGCGGCCATCGCCCTGCACCGGAGCGCGCTCGAGGAAGCCCGGCGCCGGCTCGAGGCCGTTCTCAGCGTTGTGCCGCGCGCGATAATGGCGCGGCTGTATCTCGCGCGCGTCCAGGACCGGCTCGGATTCGCCGCCGAAGCCCGTCGGGAACTCGAGACGGCCCATGCCTCGGCGCCCGGCATCGCGGAAATCAGCGAGCGTCTTCAGGCACATGGGCTGCGCACGGAAGGCGAGGCGCGCTTCCAGCAAGGGCAAGTTCAGGAAGCCCTGGGCCTCTTTGTGGAAGCGTTGCGGCGTGATCAGGAAGATCCGCTGATCCACAACGACCTGGGCGTCGTGCTGCACGCGCTGGGAGAATCCGGCAAGGCGCGCGAGAGTTTCGAGCGCGCCCTGAGACTCGCGCCCGGCATGGCCGAGGCCAGCGAGAATCTGCGGTCGCTTTAGGGGCGGCGCGAAGGATCGTGACGAGGGAAACCGGCCCCGATTCATTCACAAGATGAATAAAATCGGCCTTCCGGTGGTATTATGTCTAGAGAGTTCGAAGGCAACGCTCCCAATCTGGAGGGCGAAGTGATGAAGCAGATAGTATTGTCAATAGTGGCCGTGACGGCGCTTCTCCTGCTGCCGGGGTGCATAACCACGCCGACGCAGCAAGGCGCGGCCGTGGGCGGCGCGCTCGGCGCAGGCGCGGGCGCGATCATCGGGAATCAATCCGGCAATCCGATCACGGGCGCGCTCATTGGGGGTGCGGCCGGCGGGTTGGCCGGCGCGCTCATTGGCGATCAAGTAGGCAAGAACCAGCAGCGGCAGACGGCGCCCGCGTCCACATACAGCACGCCGGCGCCCACGTATGCGCCGCAGCCGCAACCGCAGCGCGGCCATTACGAAACGCGCGTTGTCGTGTCGCCGAGCGGCGAACGCTACGAAGAGCGGGTCTGGATTCCGGATCGATAGCATGATTTCCTGAAGGCGTGGACGCAGGCGTGAGCGAGCCAATCATTACACAGCGCAAGTGGCGGATTGCAGGCGGGATCATCCTCGTCTGCGCCGGTCTTATGGCCTGGAACGGAGTGGAAGAATTGCAGACCGGGCATTCGATGCTTTACTTGCTCGGGTATTGGACGCTCTTCGTGGGCCTGCTCCTGGCCGCCTTCTACATCGTGATCCTCGACCTGCGCTACATCCGCCTCCAGTATCTGCTCGGCCAGCGCCAGATCTTCCACAGCACGATCGGCAGCGAGGATTTCCGGCGGGCCCTGGGCGAGGCGGAACGGCGCCGATCGAAGCAATCCTCGTCCGAGTGAATCCGCGCGCCGCGGGCCTCAGGATCCCACAAAGAGTTTCAAGAGCCAGTGGATTGTGTTGATCCGGAACACGAGGTCGATGCCCGAAATCAGCGTGAGTGCCATCACGATCCGGTTGAATGCGGTTTCCGAGACGCGCGTGTACATCCATTTGCCGAGCCATGAACCGAGGGGGATCAGGGGGATCAGAAACACGTCAAAGCGCAGCACGCTGAAGTCCAGGAGATCCACCGCCAGGTAAAATGGGACTTTCGTGAGATTGATCAGCGTGAATGTCCAGGCGATGGTTCCCACGAAGAGCGTCTTGCCCAGGCCCTGCGAGAAGACATACAGTCCGACGATGGGGCCGGCCGCATGCGCAATCGTGGAAGTGAAGCCCGCCGCCACGCCGGCGG
>CAILVY010000246.1 GCA_903837785.1 Candidatus Hydrogenedentota bacterium | reverse complement strand
GCCGGTGTTGGCGATGCGCTTGTCGGAACCGGGCGCGAGCGTCTCGGTCAACGGCTCATAGCTGTCGGCGGTGCAGTTGTCGCCCTTGTGCCGGTTCAGGACGAAGTCCTGGGCGGCGCTCTTCTCGAAGGCCGTGTCGATCGCCAGGATGTCGCTGAGGATGGGCGTGTCCTTCGTGCCCGTATTCTTGAAGTGGATCGTCCATTCGGCCGTGGGGAAATCGTCATAGGCGACGCCAACGATTCGGGCTTCGAGGCCGGTCTTGGGGTCCGTGTACGTGAGCGTGTGCTGCGTGCGGTGCCCGTCCAGCTTGGCGCTTGTGCGTTCCAGCGGCCACGCCCCCAGGAACTCCGACGAGGGCTTGCCGTCGTACGTGAACGCGAAGAAGGGCGCGGACGCGTACGGCGCACGCTGATGATTGACCTGCGGCAAATCGCCGAGCCAAAGCACGCTGCCATCCTCGAGCGTGACGCGGGCGTCCGCCCAGTCCGCCTGATCGCAGCCGATGCCGTCGCCGCCATCGCTCACCTCGAGAACGAATTCGCTTGTGCCGCCCAACGCGAGCGCCACGGGCACGCCGGGCATCCCTTCATGCAGCAGTTCCGATTGCCAGAGTGTCTTTCCTCCGGCGTTGACGGAAAAGACCACGCTGCCGCGCCCGCCGCCCGTTTGATCATTGCTGTCGACGCCCGCCACGGCCTCCAGTTGCCTCGCCGGCTTCAGCAGTCGCACGATCACCTTGCTGACGGCGTGACAATAGAGCCCGCGCGTGTATTGGCGATCTGCGATCTTCATGGGCTTGCCGCCGCGCGCGTTGGGCTGGACCGCATCGTTGTTTGCCACCACCTCCAGGGAGTTTCCCTTGACCGCCGTGGTTTCGGCGATGCCTCCAAATTTGGCGGCGACCCAGTTCTGCGCCTCGGCCAGTTCCGCTTCCGTGGGCGCCGCGCCACAGGCCAGATGGGCCAACAATGCAATCATCATGCCGGTCATGTCGCTTGTCTCCTGCGTTGCAGCCTAGTCCGTAACCTTCATCCACTGTATCCCGGCGGCCGTGGCCCGGAAACGCTTCGCGCGGATGCTCGAACCTTCGCCCTCCTCGTAGTACACGAAGAGTATGCTCCCGTCCTTGAGCGTAACCATGGAGGGATACGCGCCGCCCACACTGTCGACCGGGACATTGGCGCTCCAGGTCTTGCATTCGTCCGTGCTGTAGTGCAGGCTCGTATCCGGCCGCCGATGCGCCATGAGGATGACGCCCTCGGGGCTCCGGTGCAGATAGGGGCAATGCCCCGGAAAGCCCATCGCCGCGGAGACGCTCCAGGTCTTGCCGCGATCTTTCGAGATGGACCAGCCCATCGTTTCGGCCCGGCCCCGTTCGGCGGCATAGATCGTTCCATCCTTCAATTCGATGACATCCGTCTCGGCATCCAGCGGCATGCCGCCATTGTCGATGTCGATGACCGCCCCCCACGTCTTGCCGTCGTCTTCGGACATGACGATGGCGCCCCAGCCCTTACCGTCATTCTCGCTGTACAGGCCGAGCATGAGCTTGCCGTCGGAGAGCTGCCGGACCGGAGAGCTGCAATAGTAGTCTTTCGAGATTGGGCGGGGTTCGGACCAGGTCTTGCCGAGATCGTTTGACTCGACCATCCAACTGCCCAGCCCGGTCCAAGGCGGTTTCTGTCCCTCGGCCTTGCGGAGGGTGAAGAAGTTGCAGATCAGTTTCCCGCTCTTCAACTGCGCGATGGAAGGATCGCGGTCGTCGTCCGGGCCGTCATACACAACCTGCGCCGGCGTCCAGGTCTTGCCTTCATCCGAAGAGGTGCAGCACGAGACCCGTCCGCCCTTCGGCAGCTTTTCGTTGGGCATGGCCACGTGCCCGTACCCTGCGTAGAACACACACATCAACCGGCCGTCGCTCAGCCGGCACACATCCGGGAACGCCTCGTAGGCGCCCGCACCGGCATCCGTGCAAACGTGGACGAAGGGCGCGTCCAGGCCGCCCGGGGCGGCATTCTGCGCGTGCCCGGTCCAGGACAGGACTGTAAACGCAAGGACGGCGAGGAATAGTTGTGTCTTCATGGAGATTCTCCCTGTTTCTGCTCGACGTTATCCTAGTATTTCCGGGAGACGTATGCAACGTGCGGCCGCCGCTCACGCCCGTCATCGTGCGCGCAAGCCGCGGACCGGACTTGCCTGCGATGATGATGCAGGATGAGGCTTGGACTAATGGAGGAGGGATTGGATAAAGGGGAGGTACATGTGCAAAAAGAAGCCGCCCACGCCACAGACCGCGCCGTAGAGGATGATGAAGAGTATCCAGGCGATGGTAAACCCGTGGCGCCGGAAGAAGGCGCGGGTCTTGAGTTGAAGCAGGCGCAGCAGCCTGGGACTGATGTTGGCCAGGACTACGGTGATATTGTCCTTGCCGCCGTTCTCATTGGCGAGCCGCACAAGACGCTGCGCAATTTCCGCCGCGGTGCCGCCCTTGCGGAACTCGTTCTTCATCTCGGCGTCACTGACCATGTTGACGAGGCCATCCGTGCAGAGCAGGAGCATGTCGCCCGCAACGATGTGCCAGCGGTAGGTATCCACCGTAATATCGGGATGTGTGCCGACGCAGCGGGTCACTATGTTCTTCCGCGCATCGGTCTCAGCTTCAGCCTTGGACATAAGCCCCATCTTGACCTGTTCGTCCACCCACGAGTGGTCCTCGGTCCGGGCGATGATTTCCCCTTCGCGCACGTGATAGCAGCGCGAGTCGCCGATGTTGCAGATGTAGACTTTCTTCGGCTCCACCACCGCGGCAAGGACCGTCGTGCCCATCGGCCGCCCGCTTCGCACCAGATCCTTGTTCGTCTGATAGATGCTGTCGTTGGCCTTGCTGAAAGCCGCCCGAAGAATCGGCAGAGGGCCCTGATCGCGCTCATCCACTTCTTCGTCTTCGCCTTCGGACGGAAGCTCTTCCTTGATCACGTCCCGAACGAGCGAAACGGCCAGTTTGCTGGCAATCTCACCGCCGACATGCCCGCCGAGCCCATCCGCAACGATCAGCAGCGCCCCTTCCTTGAACAGGCGCAGGTCAGGCAGACCTTCCCGGTAGACGCCGTAAAAATCCTCATTCTTGTTCTTCCGGCGCCCGGTATCGGTCTGTGCTGCAATGTCGAGGCGCATCCTCGCTTCCCCTCATCAACCGCGTGAACAAAGTAGCAGACTACATAGGCTCGGAGCAAACGTCCCGATCATGCGTTCGCCGGCGCGCCGGGGGCATGCACGGGGCAGGCCACCCAGTGCCCGGGGCTGATCTCGATCAGGGGCGTCTCGCAGCGGGCGCACCCGGGTTGCGCATCAGGGCAACGGGGATGGAAATGGCATCCCGTCGGCGGATTGATGGGACTTGGAATATCCCCCGGCAACAGAATGCGTCGCCGTTTTCGCGCGGGATCCGGGACGGGCGCCGCGGCCAGCAACGCGATAGTATATGGATGCACGGGATGCTCGAACACCGCCTCGACCGGGCCCAGTTCCACGATGCGGCCAAGATACATGACCGCGACCGAGTCCGAGATGTGCCGCACGACGCTGAGATCATGCCCGATGAAGAGATAAGTCAGGCCGAGTTGCTGCTGGAGGTCTTCGAGCAGATTCAGGATCTGGGACTGGATCGAAACATCCAACGCGGAGACGGGCTCGTCCGCCACGATCAACTCGGGCTCGACCGCGAGTGCGCGCGCAATTCCGACACGCTGGCGTTGTCCGCCGCTGAATTCATGCGGATAGCGATCTGCTGCCTCGGGCGGCAAGCCCACGAGTGACAGCAGCTCGTAGACGCGGTCGCGGGCGCCGGTGGCTTGCGGGAGGCGGTGCGTGCGCAGCGCTTCCGAGAGCACGGAATACACTGTCATCCGCGGATTGAGCGAGCCGTAGGGGTCCTGGAAGATGATCTGCATGCGCTTGCGCAGCGCGCGCAGGTCCTGACGGTTCATCGAGGTTACTTCGATGCCGTCGAATCGGACCGAACCGGACGTCGGCTCGATCAGGCGCAGGATGGCGCGGCCCGTCGTGGTCTTGCCGCTGCCGCTCTCGCCCACCAGGCTCAGCGTCTTGCCCCGCGGTATCCGGAAACTGAGGCCGTCCACCGCGCGCACGTGCCCGGCTACGCGCGAGAATATGCCCTTGCGCACGGGGAAGTGCTTCACGAGGTCCTGCACCACAAGGAGATCAGGGGTCATGGCGCAGCCTCCGGCGGCAGTCCGGGCGCTTTGCCCTGCGCCGCCATGACGCCGGCGTCATGAAGCCAGCAGGCCGTGCGATGCGCATCGCCCGTCTCCAGCAGGGGCGGTTCGTCGCGCCTGCAGCAGTCCATCGCATACGGACAGCGGGGATGGAAGCGGCAGCCCGCAGGGAAATCCGTGGGCGCCGGGACCGCGCCCCGAATGGCGTAAAGGCGCTGCCGGTGCTGCTGCATGGCCGGGAGGGAGGCGAAGAGTCCTCTTGTGTAGGGGTGTTTCGGTGCGGCAAAAAGCGCCGCGACCGGCGCGTGCTCCACTTTCTTGCCCGCATACATGACCACCACTTCGTCCGCGATTTCGGCCACAATGCCGAGGTCGTGCGTGATGAGCAGGATGGACATGCCGGTTTCCCGCTGCAGGACGCGCAGCAGGTCGAGAATCTGGGCTTGTATCGTGACGTCCAGTGCGGTGGTCGGCTCATCCGCGATGAGCATCTTCGGATGGCAGGAGAGCGCCATCGCGATCATCACGCGCTGGAGCATGCCGCCGGACATCTGATGCGGATAGTCTTCCAGCCGGCTTTCGGCGGCGGGAATGCCCACGCGCTGCATCAGGGCGAGCACCTCTTCGCGGGCGGCTGCTTTCGAGAGTCCGCGATGGAGCCGGAGTACCGCGCCGATCTGATCGCCGATGCGAAAGACGGGATTCATGGAGGTCATCGGTTCCTGGAAGATCATGGCGATCTCATTGCCGCGGATACGCCGCATCTCCGCCTCGGAGAACGCGAGCAGGTTGCGGCCTTCGAACTCGATGGCCTCGCCCGAGACTTCGCCCGGAGGATGGGGCACCAAGCCGAGAATCGACAGCGCGGTAACGCTCTTGCCGCACCCGCTCTCGCCGACGAGGGCGAGCGTCTTGCCCGCCGGAATGTCAAAGGACACACCGTCCACGGCCCGCGCGATGCCCTGATCCGTGTGGAAATGCGTCCGCAGGTTGCGTACGCGAAGTATGAACTCATGACTTGCGTTCATTGCCGCAGCCTCGGATCCATGGCGTCGCGGAGTCCTTCGCCGACAAGGTTGAAGGCCGTCACTGTAATGAAGATCGCGGCCCCGGGGAACGTGACGAGCCACCACGCAAAGTCGATGTAGCGTTTGGACTGCGAGAGAATCTCGCCCCAACTGGCCGTGGGCGGCGGCACCCCGAAGCCCAGAAAGCTCAGCGCGGACTCCGTGAGGATCGCGCCGGCCACGCCGAACGTCGCACTGACGAGCACAGGCCCGAGCGCGTTGGGCAGAAGATGCCGGAACATGATGCGGCGGTCGCTGAGACCCGTGGCGCGGGCGGCTGTGGCAAAATCGCTGGCGCGCAGCTTGAAGAACTCGCCGCGCACGAGCCGCGCCACGCCGGTCCAGCCCGTGATGCCGATCACGCCCATGATGTTGTAGATGCTGGGCGGCAGGAACGCGATCAGGCTGATGATCAGGAAGAAAACCGGAATGCACATCATGATCTCGATGACGCGTTGCGCGATCATGTCCACTTTGCCGCCGTAGAATCCGGCAAGCGCCCCGATGATGATGCCGATGAAGACGGAGATGCCCACCGCTACAAATCCGACGCTGATGGAGATCCGCGTTCCCCAGATCATCCGGCTGAGCACGTCGCGCCCGCGATCGTCCGTGCCGAGGAAATGACTTCGGCTGGGCGGCTCCAGGCGGTTGCGGAGACTGGATTCCTCGGGGGAGTAGTGGACCACCGGCCAAATGCCATAGTCCCCGGGCTTCCGTTCCCAAGTCCTGAAATCGAAATTCGCCAGATCGCGCTGCGTGACGACGTTCGAGAACCAGTACGTCTTGCCGTCTTTGATCAGATAGATGGGCTGGCCGCTCGCGAGAAAGGGCGCCGACAGGGCGGTCAGGAGAAGCAGCAGCAGAATAGCGCTTGCCGCCACGGCGAGCCGGTTCCGCAGGAACTGCCGTCCCAGCAGGCGCCAGTAACTTTGCTTCTTGTTCTTGGCGTTGGCCTTCAATCGAATCGAATCCTTGGGTCCACAATGGCGTAAAGAACATCCGAGAGGATGAGCCCTGCGAGCGTCAGCATGGACGTGATGGAGAGGATGCCCATGATGAGCGGGTAATCGCGCGAGAGGATGGCTTCAAAGGCGAGCCGCCCCATCCCGGGAATGGAGAAGATGCTCTCGATAATGACGCTCCCTCCGATGATCGACGGGAGCAGCGCCCCGAGCAGCGTGATAATGGGAATCAGCGAATTGCGCATGGCGTACTTGTACACCACCGTGCGCTCCGGAAAGCCGTACGCGTATGCGGTGCGGACGTAGTCCTGCCGGATCTCATTGGCCATGCCCGACCGGGCATAACGGGACAGCCCCGCAAGATCGGCGTAAGTCAGGCAGAGCACGGGCAGGACGAGATGCCAGGTCCGGTCCAGCAGCCACCAGTACCACGGCCATTCGCCCGCCTGCTGACTGTTGAGGCCGTAAACCGGGAACCAATGGAGGTACGGGCCGCCGCCGAGGAAATACATGAGCAGCATGGCGAGCCAGAAACTCGGGAGGCTGTACAAGATGAAGAGGAAGAAGGTGACCGTCGCGTCCTTCAGCGAATGCGGATGCGTGGCGGAATAGACGCCCAGCGGGATCGAGATAACGTAAACGAGCAGGATCGAGATGAAATTCAACTGCAGCGTGATCGGCAGGGTCTCGGCGATCCGGCTGAGCACGGGCCGCTGATCCTTGTAGGAATTGCCGAAATCGAGCAGAACCAGCCGTTTCATCCAGATGGCGTAGCGGACCGGCACCGGCTTGTCCAGGCCGTAGAGCTTCTTCATCTCCGCGATGTACTCTGGGGGAATGGCGGCCGCCGCGGCCCCCATGCCCTCGCCGCCGCGCCGCAGTTTGTCCATGAGCGGATTGCCTGGAGACAACTGCACAATCAGAAACGTGATAAAGCTGATGCCGATGAAAGTGGGAATGATCAGGAGGAGTCTGCGGATAAGATAAGTTTTCACGCCCGCATGCTCCCGATTCCAATCGTTGCGTTGTCAGAATTCAGATGCAGTAATGAACACGGTCGCGCCCTGCGTTCTTCCCGGCCGCATGTGCCACGGCTCAACCCGAGATATCCCATGCCTCGGCCTACTTGTAACGCTGCAGTGCCTTGGGGACCCACCACTCCCGCGCGTCGAGGCCGAGCCGGTAGGGTTTCACGTTCTGGAAGCGCTTGTCGACCACGTAGCGCGCTTTCGGGCAGAAGACAAATGTGTACGGCTGCTCGTCGTGAATGATCTCGCTCATCCGGTGATAGAGCGCCACGCGTTTGTTGTGATCGAATTCCTTGCGCGCCTGTTCGATAATCTGATCCACTTCGGCGTTGCAGAACCCCGGGTAGTTCGAGCCGTTCTTCACGGCCTGGCTTGAATGCCAGATTTGATAGGGGTCCGGTTCGGGGTCGAGTTGCCAGCCCATGATCATGGAATCGAAGTCGAGTTTCTGGACCCGGTCCACAAAAGTCGCCCATTCCAGTTGGCGAATGTTCATGTCCACGCCGATCTTGGCCAACGCTTCCTTGAAGACCGTGCCGATGGCCTCGACTTCCGCCGAGCCCGAGGGCATCAGAAACTCGAAGCGGAGCGGCTGGCCGTCCTTGTCGCGAACGCCGTCCCCGTCCGTGTCAATCCAGCCGGCCTCGTCAAGCAGCTTCTTCGCGCGCTCCGGATCGTAGGGCCACGGCTGGAGCTCCTTGTTGTATTCGATCGAATCGATGAAGAAATCGTTTGTCACGATCCGGGCGAGGCCGTGCATGATCGTGTCGATGAACGTCTGGCGGTCGAGCGACATCGTCATGGCCTGCCGCACCCGCTTGTCGCTGAACTGCGGCCGGCGCATGTTCCAGCCAATGTAGCCGAGATAGGGCACGTAGTAGCTGATCTTGTTGAATCGCTCCTTGAACTGCGGCGCCTCGGCCTGATTGACCCACTGATCCGGCGTGATCGCCATAAGACCGAGCTCGCCGCGGTCGAGTACCTGGAAGGCGGCATTGTCGTCCGTGATGATGCGGTAGATCCGCTTGAGGAGGTGCGGCTTCGCGCCCCAGTAATTCTCATTGCGCACGAGCGTGATCTGTTGGCCGGTGGCCCAGGAATCGAACACGTAGGGGCCGGTCCCGAGCGGTTTTCGATTATTCGGATGCGTGTTGAAGTCGCCCACGGAGAAAATGTGCTTGGGAAGCACTCGGAGATCCTCGCCAAGCGAAATCAGGGTCTTGAAATAGGGCTCCTTGCAGACGAAACGGACGCTGTAGTCGTCAAGAACCTCACACGCGCTGATGTTGATGAAGTAATTGCGCAACGACATCGTGTCGGACTTGGGGTCCATGAGCATGTCAAAACTGAACTTGACGTCCGCGGCGGTCATGGGAACGCCGTCCGAGAATTTCACGCCCTTTCTCAGTTTGAACGTGAAGGTCAACTTGTCTTCCGAGACCTCATAAGATTCCGCGAGACACGGCTTGAACTCCCACGTTTCATTGTCTCGCTTCAGCAGTCCTTCATAGATGAGATGGGCGATGAGCCGGCCTTGGGCGTCTTCGGAAGAGAGGAAGGGGTTCAGTGTGGGGGTGTCATCGGGGAGTCGCGAGATGAGCCAATCCCCGTCCTCCGGCTGCTTCTCGGACGCGGCGGACGGCGCAGCCGGGGCGTCCGAGACTTTGACGCCTCCGGTCGACGGCAAGGCCGGCGTCGGGCTTTCGGGCGCGGGTCCGCCGCAGCCCGCCGCCAACACAATCATGGCCGCAATTCCCAGGCGGTGAATGGTCGTTTTCATAGGTTGCTCCCGCGTTGGCCGGTTGACTCCGGCGTACGTTCCGGCGCATATATTAGCATGCCGTAAAGAGGCCGCGAAACTGGAGTCTCTGCCGTGACGACAATGATGGACCTTCTCCTGCGTTTGGCTTCGGCGGTGCCCTGTCGCGTGGCGGCGGATCAGGCGGCCGCGGAAGAGGCTGCGCGGAGCCTGGGCTTTCCCGTGCGTGTCAGCGGCGGCGCGTGGCGGATGCGGGTGGACACAGAGGCGGATATCGCTCTGGCCTGGGTGAAAGCGCGCAAGCGGGGCCATGACGGGCCGGTGCTGATACAGGCCTGGACCGAAGGCGAAACGTATCGCGTCGTGGGGTTCAAGGTGCACCGGGCCTTCTGGCCGGTCGAAGTAGTGAGCGAAACCTGGCTCGACGGGCTGCATCCGATTCCGATGATGTATGCCGTCCCGTGCGGGCTCGAGGGACGCCACTACGCCGAGGCAATCGAGCTGGCCCGGGAAGCGGGAACCGCCTTGCCCGCCGGCGGTTATTGCGCCGAGGTGGAACTGATCAAGGGAAAAGAGCGTTTCACGGTTTCGGATCTCCGGACAGGCGCGGCGCCGGAACCCATGATTAGCCGCTTGCTGGAATTGGCGCAGGGGATCGACCTGGACCGCGCCGCCCGGCGCGCCGCCCTGGGAGAACCCCCGGACCTCTCGCCTGTGCGCGATATGGCCGTGGCCGTTTGCTGGATGACCACGCACTCCGGCGTGGTCGCCTCCGTGGGAGGAATCGATGCCGCCCGGGCAATTCCCGGAGTCGAAACCGTGTCCGTGAATGTGCGCGAAGGCGAGACCCTGGGACATGTCATGGACATTGAGTCCCGAGACCGCGTGGGCTGGGTAATCGCCACGGCGCCCATGCGCGCGATGGCGATAGAACGAGCCCTTGCCGCTCGCGACGCAATTCGGATTTTCACGCGCAGAACCCTGGACTGAAGCGTGCGCGTCATCGTCATCGCGGGCGCAACTGGGAATCGGTTGGTGGCCCCACACTCCCCGCGTCAGAGCGGCGACAAGCGAAACAGGCGGGTCTCCCCGGCCTTCATGGGCAGATAGAAACTCTGTTTCTCCTGCCACCCGACCGCCGGGTCGAAAAGGTCTTCGACATTGCAGAAGGCCCCGAGCACAATAACGCGTTCGCCCATCTGCCGTGCGTGAATGGCCACCAAATCGCCGCCGGCGTGAATTGTGTCGAAGAAATTATGATCGGCGGGTCCGATGAAGAGGTGCTGCTCGAATAACCGGAGTGTTTCCCGCAGCAGCGCCGGCGTGAGACTGGGATCGGCAAAGAAGACCGAGGTCCATCCGCCATCCTGCGGTTTCATCGCCACGCTCGCCTTGCCGGAGGCGCGGTACTTCGCCAGCGTGTCCGAGCCGGAATCGTCAATGTAGAAGAGCGGGCTCATCGAGAGCGTTTCGCCGTACGGCTCATTCTGCTTCATCCAGCGCCCATCCAGCTCAAATTGCGAACCGGTGTCCGCCGCGCCCGAGAACGCCACCACATTCATTCCCGTGGCCGCAGCAACGTTCTCCTTGTCCTGCCCCGCGTCGAGATATCCCGGCGCGTAGAGCCACAGGGCGATGGCTTTTTCCTGGCGCAGCCGTTCCTGCAGCTTCTCCCGATCCGCTTTGGGGAGCACGAAGGCATTCACGAAAAGATACACGGGCGAGGCTTCCACCCGGCCCTCAATCACGTCCCGCAGGAGGCAGAACCGCGTGGCGAGTCCCGCCTTCAGCGCCGTATCGCGCGCGTTCAGCAACAGCAAGTTGTTCAGCGGCGTTTCACACTGTTGATAGAAGCGGCTGGGTTCATCCACCACAACCATAAGGCTGGATTCAACGTTCTGTGACACCTCAACCGCTGTTCCGTCGCCCTCACCTTCGCCCTCGCCCTCCCCTTCGCCTTCTGAGGCGTTTCCGGGCGAATGCGGTTCGGACACGGCCTCGTCTTCTTCCTCCTCCGCCTGGCTGTCTTCCTGCAGCACGCGTGCGTAGAGCGCGTGCATTTGGCCGAGCCGCTCCCACTGTTCCGTATCGTGCAGCCAGCCTTCCCCCAGCGGATCGGACCAGACGATGCCGGCGCGGTGCAGGAGTGCCGCGGAGAAGTTCCGGCGCTGCACGTTGTAGATGTCCTCGGCGCGCAGCCCTTTCATGCGGGTGATCTCGCCCGTGGCCGCATCGCGCGTCATCCCCGTGCGCGTATCATCCAAGAGGAACCACTTCTTCCCATGGGCCAACGCGGTATCGACAGGCCCCATCACGCCGCCCACGCCCCCCAGTCCCCGGTCTTCATACGAGACCGGGCTCAGAAAGCCGTCGATGGGGCCTTCGAGCAGAGAGTTCAAGGCGAATTGGCCGGCGTCGTTTCCCGTAAGCTCGAAGCTGAATCCGTACGGCACGAGCACTTCGATGCCGGACTCCGAGACGGACTTGACCAGCCCCCCGAAATGTTCGATCGCTTCGGCCGTGGCACTGGACGTGTATCGCAGGAAATCGGAGACCGGCTGCATCTCCGGAAACGTGAGAAAGACATGCTTCATGTCGCCCGCATCCGGCTTGGCGGGGATTGCCGCCGCATCAAACGTGATCCCCGGAACTGCCCACGCCGTCTGCAGTGCCGAATCCGTGTTGTACTGCTTCCGCAACCACTTCCGAAATCCGTTCTGGCTCGCCACGGACACGTCAAAACCGCCCGGCATGTACCAGCGGCGCTCCGCCAGCGCCGTAAGCACATAGCCGAGAATGCGGTCGTGAAAAGGGGCAATTTCCATGCCCGCGACGAGCGCGGCCAGCACCTTGCCGGTTTCATCCCGCCACGTCTCCGATGCGGGACTGGGAAACGGCTGGCCCTGGTTCCCCAAACGCGCCACCTCATCGGGATGCGCCTGCATCCACGCGTCGGGCGGGTTCAGATTCACCCGAAAGTAGAAGCGCGCCTTGGGATCGGCATGGATGATTTTCGCCGCGAGCCCCATCACATCCTCGAGTTGCCGGGGGCCATTCCAGGGGAGGGGAATCATGATGATGTACTGATGCACGCCCGCGGCGCTCGCCATGGCAATCTCCTCGACCACCACGGACCACTCTGCGTCCGAAGCCGCCCCGGCGGCGAAGAAGACCGGCGGCGGCGCCACGTCACTCCGCAAGTCCTTTTCCGGCAACGGAGGAATCTCGCCTTCCGCCAGTTTGGCCACGGGCTTCTCTTCCGCGACGGTCGCCGGCACGTAATCCGGCACCGACGCCCGGCCAAGGCGAAGTCCCGCAGTTATGGCCGCCGCCAGCAGCACGAACACGACGGCCACTTGGGCGTATACCGCCAATGCATGCAGCGTGACCTTCATGACGCCTCGTGAATTCGGGACGCCCGGGCGCCGACAAAAGCGGCCAGCAGGCGCAGCGGCTCAGCGCGTTCTCCAAAGGAATCCGTGACGCGCACTGCCTCGTCGATCAATGACTGCACTTTGCCGCGCGCGCCCGCTTCGCCGAGATGCATCGTGAATGTGCTCTTCCCCGCGTCCTCCGAGGGGTTCGCCGCGTCCAGCAGGTCGTCCGTGATTTGGAACGCCAGGCCGAGATTCCGCGCATAGCGTTCGAGCATGACGATGTCCACTTCGCGCATGCCCAGAATGCGGGCGGGAATGAGGATGGCGGCATGAAACAGTGAGCCCGCCTTCAAGTGGTGGATATACTCGAGAGTTTCCAGAGGGACGCGCTGGCCCGTGTAACGCAAATCGAGATGCTGCCCATGCACGAGGCCCTTCGTCCCCATGGACGCCGCCAGCAGGCCCGTCGCATACGCGCAGACGCCCGGCCCGCCGCATTCCGCCGCGTTACGGCCCACGAGCTCGAATGCGGTCGTCAGGAGGGCCATCGCCGCCAGCAGCGCCGTGGCTTCGTCATAGGCCATGTGTACGCAACGCTTCCCACGGCGCTCCCGCGCGTCATCCATGCAGGGCAGATCGTCCAGGATCAGTGAGGCGGCATGTGCAAATTCGATGGCGCAGGCGGTGTCGAAGAGGCGTTCGGGCGCCGTGCCGGTGAGGTCGGTGACCGCCAACGCGAAAATGGGACGCAGGCGCTTGCCCGGCGAGAGCACCGCGTAGCGCATGGCCTCGTGAATGCTCCGCGGCTCCGTGTCCTCGGACGGAAGGCGTGCGTCGAGCG
>CAILVY010000245.1 GCA_903837785.1 Candidatus Hydrogenedentota bacterium | reverse complement strand
CCAGCGTGACCTCATGCTGCGGGGCTTCATCCACAGAACTACCCACTTCACCCGCGTACCGCCCCATCTGGAAACTGCCCGATGGCACCCACACCATCACCATCGGCACATCGTCCGGAAGCAGAATCGTGCGCTCGTTCATCGAGATGGTGTCGCTCACCACGCACGATTCGCCGCCCGCGTTCCGAACCTTGAAATACACTGTCTTTGTACCGCCTGTCCCTGCGGACAAGGTGAACGACGGGGCTGTGCCGTACTCCCGCCACGACGCCCCGGTAAAGTCGGGCGACTCGCTCGCCATGTGCTCCGTCGGCGTCCCCCAACAGGTATTGTTCAACGTCACGGACAGGTTCAAGCCGTTTATCACCGTCACGTCATCATTATTGATCGCAAACGACGTCACGCCCAGCGACGGTTCCGACCTGGCGAGACGGAACCCGAGAAGGTTGTTTGCAGCCGTCGGTGTGCCGTCAGCGCGTTGTGCCGAACGACAGTTGATGAAGTGGATGCCCCAGCAACCGCCCCGAAGGACGCGGCCGGAGCCCGTACCAGAGCCCGTCGGATTCGTCATTGCGCCGCCACTGTAGTACGTAGAGGAGTACCAATCATGGCACCATTCCCAGACATTGCCGCTCATGTCGTAGGCGCCAACTGGACTGACGCTGTTCACCGTCACTATGCTTCCGTTCGGACTTACATTTACACCGTTGAACCAAGCATTCGGCGATGTGTACGGTGTTTCTGTGAGGCCCAGCGGATTCACGAAGAGGGGCGTCCCGTCGTAGTAATTTGCGCGGTTCTTGCCGGTCAGCGTGTCGCTCGTGAAACCGTAGATCCAGTGCTTCGCCCCGTCCCACGCCGCCGCACGCTCCCATTCCGCCTCCGTTGGCAACCGATATCCACCCGGCGTAGGCGGCGCAATCGTCAACGGCCATTCCGCCGCGTTCATGTTGTAACACGGAGCCAACCCCTGCCATTGGCTCAGCCAGTTGCAGAACGCCACGGAACCATACCACGACACGTGTACCACCGGGTGCGTGTCCATCGAGTAGTTTGTCGTGCCCGGCAACCCTACCCGCGTCTTTGAGGTAAACACCCCGCCCGAATACTGGATGTTGCAGGCAGCTTGCGTCATGGCGATAATCAATTGCAGGTTCCCGCCCGCATAGATGTCGCCCGTGCCCGTCCAGACCCCGCCCGCGTTGGTCAACAGGTAACCCTGCGCCAACGCCCAGTTCAGCACATCGCAGTACTCCTTGTTCGTCACTTCGCCTTTCCCGAGCTGATACGCCCCCAAGGTCACGGAATGTTGTGGGTCTTCGATGTTTGCACCGTAGGTCTGGTCGTCGGAGCCCGGTGTCGTAACGCGTCCCATCGTGAACGTACCTGCCGCCACCGGCACCGTGTTCGGAGCAAGGAATATCGTATCGCTTACCACGCCAGATTCCGCGATGCCGTTGCGTGCCTTGAAGTATACAGTCTGCACGCCCACGCCAAAGGACAGGCTGAACAACGGGGCAGTCGCATACGGTTGCCACGAAGCCCCGATAAAGGACGCCGATTCGCTTGCCATGTAGTCCGTTGGGCTGTTCGTCGCCGTGTTGTTCAGTGTCACTACCGGATCTATCGTCGTGGCCGCCCCGCTATTAATCGCAAACGACGTGACCACGGGCACGGGAAGCACGAAACTCGCGGTCACTGTGATGTCCGCAGTCACGTTGGTGTCCTGCCGTGGGTTTTGCGTTGAGCCGTCGCTCCACTGGCTAAAGACATAGCCGCCGCTCCCCACCGCCGAGACGGCTGTGCCACTTGCCCCGTGATTGACCGTCTGCGGGGTGGCCCCGCTGATTGAGCCGTTCGCGCCGGCCATATAGGCCAGCGTATGCTGGACCTCGTCCGCTGTCACGCGAATCCGCGCGTTCGGGATGTCTTCTTCGGCGTAATCAGCCCGGATGTCCCACACGATGTGCTTGCCCGAGCCGGCATTCACGCCAACGATATCGCCTGTGACCGAAGTGACGGGAAAGCTGTATCCGTCCGTGCCGCCGTCCTTCGAGAGGGACACCGTGATGGCGCAGGGGCCATTTGGCGCAACGAGATCATAGTAGATGTCCACCTTGGTGCTTGCGGTCCCGTTGGGGCTTTGCGTGAAGGTCACGTTTGAGACTACGGGCGCTTGCGCGAACGCGGCGGAAGAGGACAGCAGCGCGAGCACAAGCAGCGCCATTCCAAGGCTGCGGCGTTTCGCCAACAGCAGGATTCCCCCGGCTAGCAGCGCCAACCCGGCTGGCCACACATATAGAGGAAGCGTGGCCTGTCCTTCGATGATTTCCAGTGCCGCATCGCTGCTCAGGTCACCCAAGTTGCCTGCCAAATCCGAGCCCATGACCGTTACGACCGCCGAGCCAAACGGGTCGCCGGACTGAATCACGTACTGGTACGTGAAATCTGCCGCCTTGCCAGGGCCCGCTTTGCCGCCGCCGACCCATACCGCGGCATGGCCGTTGACCGTTACGGCGGGATCGCCGTCAAGGTCTTCGGATGCCGTAAAGGTGATGGTCACCGTGGCGCCCACCGTCGCCTGAGCGGGAACCACCGTGAGGCCGGAGAACACCGGCGGGATGCCGAAGCCCGTCGCCGATGCGCTGTTATGCATTGGGTCAATCGGGTTTCCAACCGTGTCCTGCATCCCAGTAGCCGTCACCGTCACATTGGCACCGTTCTGCATCTCGCCCGCAGACCACGATAGCGTATACGGGCCGCTTCCACCGACGCTGCCCGGGTTGGCCGCGAGCGACCCTGCGCCAAAACCCGCCGCTGCATAGTTCCCCGGCGTCGTGACACCCGGCAGGAGCATCGCCTCGCTGAACGCCGCAGACAGGCTGTATTCCGACACAGCGGACACCGATTGCAGGGCCGGCGAAACGGTTTCCAATGCGCCTGTCGCAGAAGTCCCGCTCCCCGTCAACGCATGCGTGCTCAACGACACCGCGAGAATCAACAAGAAACAGAAAAACTGCCTGTCCATACCACCATCCTCCTCACTGTGATTGACCAATCCCGGAAACCACATCCCAAGCCGTAACTCTTTGAGGGATTTGAGAATATACCGCTTCCGGTGTTCTGTCAATGTAATTCATGGTGGCAGTATCCGTTACCCTCTGCCCGCGGCAAAGCCACTCAACGATAACCGGCACTCTGACGCACGCCCGCGCGACGGTTGATTATACTATGATGATACAATGTAGCAGATTACTTGCCGAATCTTCCATTTGCAGACGCTTTCCGGGCGGTGCGAGCGGTGACGGAAGAGGCGGTTTTTGTGCGGCAGGCAGAGTGCGCTCATTGAAAGCGGCGCGCAATAGGGCGGCGAATAATTCAGGCGGCGTCTCGGTAGTAGTCTTTGATGATTCCGCCGAGGTGGCGTCTGCACCGGACTCGGCCGTTCGTCTGTGGCAGGAAGGTCCCGTCCAGGACTTCGTTGTTCATCCCAACACCGCGGTGTGGTCGCCGAGTGTTGTAGTAAGAAACCCAAGTGCGGACAATGTAGTCGAGTTGGCGTTGCGTGAAGCAAAGGAAATGGTCCAGACACTCTCGTTTCAGGGTGCCGATGAAGGACTCGGCGAATGCGTTTGCCCGGGGCGCGCGAGGCGGGGTCTTGATGCATCGTACTCGGTCGGTCTTCCAGAACCCCCTAAACCGCATATCGAACTTAGTGTCCCCGTCGTGGATAAGGAACCGGAGTCTTACGCCGGCGTCCTCGAACCACATCGCCGCGTTGCGCGCCTGTTGCGCCATCCAATCCGAGTTCGGAGAATACGTGGGTGGGCTACAGAAGACCTTGCGCGTACCGAGATGCACGAAGACAAGAACGTACGCCTCGAATACGCCGAGGACCGTGTGAACCGGCTTGACGAAGAAATCACAGGCAGCGAGCACGTCGAGATGAGCATGCACGAACTCCATCCAGGGCACAGGCGGCTTCTTGCGGTCCTTCTCCGGAGTTGGGTAAATGTCCTGCTCCGCCAGGATGCGTTTGACGGAGGTGGCGCCGACGACGATGCCCAGCTTCTTGAGTTCGCCGGCGATGCGGCGGTAGCCCCACAAGAGGTTTTCCACAGCGATAGACGCAACCAGTCGCCGGAGTTCATCCACGATGCGCGGCCGGCCGGACCGCTTGAACTTGATGTGCCGGCGAGTCTTGGACAGCCAGGACCGATACGTCGCCGGCCGGACAACCTCCAGCAGCTCGTCTACATCATGGGTGAACAGGGCTCCCCACCGGAGCAGTTCCGCTCTTTCCTCCGGCGTGGGAACAACTCGGTGCGCCGGGATGCGCGCCCGCAGTATGCGCAATTGAGCACGCATAAACTGGATGTGCGCGTTGTGGCGCGGCAGGAAGAATCGAAGAACCAACACCAGAACGACATCGAAAAAGTACTTCAAAGGGAACCATCCTTCCACATGAAGGCAAGACCGCAACTCCTTGTTTCACAATCATTTGCCCCGACGCATATATTTTGGCACCCCTTGAAAACGCGATGCAAGACGGTTCGGAGGGCGCAAGCGGCGGGAACGGTCGCCTGATACAAACCGATGGCACCTCAATGGGGAGATTTTCCGAGTCCAGAACGGAATCCTCCACCGGTCCGACTCGCTCTTTTCCCCTCGCCGGTATGGCAGACTCAGGCTGACATACGGCCCCTTGAAGATGCCATGATCCGGGTCGCGCAGAAAGGCTTCCAGCGCCTCCGCCACCCGGAGATCCTGGAACGAAAACGTCGTGTCCAAGTAGTCTAGGATCGTTTCTCGCAATTCCGCCGATACGATTCCAGGGATCACTAATTAAAACTTCTTTCCCTATTCATCCACAGAATGCTTTCATAAAATCAGTCGCAATATTCTATCAGCGCACGAAACCTTTGCCTTACTGATTCAACGACCATTCTTCTGCTAACCATGTCAACAGAATTTTCAACTGAGTTCCACATACAATAAGCCATATTGTCGCCTATTTTCTTCAGTTCATTAAGGAGGACATCAAGCTCTAAATTATTAATACGTTTCTTTTCCTCATTCAATCGATCCTCTGAAATTGGTTCCTTGTTTGCGGCTCCACGGCGCACAAATATTCGAATGAGCCCAATCAGCTCACGTGCCCTCAATTTCCAATCACCTTCATCTACAGCCATGCATAATTCGCCCGTCTTTTCATCGTATATAGTCTTGAGCACCGTTGTACATATCTTTCCAAAAACCACGGGTGAAACAACGCATGCAGATGCAATTATAACCGTCGCCATGGGTATGCCGGTCGTCGCCATGAATATAACGTCAAAAGCGACCGTCGTTACCGCACCTGCTAGCCCTACTACACCTACTATCCCTAGAGCCTTCTTTTCCCTTGGGGTAGAATCCTTCAAGTTCCTTAAGAAATGTCTGGCCTTTCGAGCCTTTCTCACTCCCGGAATATAGTCAGCGGCAGTATCTTTCGCCACCGCTTTCATATGCGCGATAAAAGGCTTCAGCCCAGTGTTATCCTTGATGTCCAGTTGTTCGCGGTTATGAAGCCAACTTTTTCTCCTGAATAACGCTGGCGATTGCTCTTTGATATTCTGTTCAGGCAGAACGATTTGTCTTAAATATTCCAGCACCTGAAACGTAACTAGTAAATTGTCGCAAGTCTTTTTATACTCTTTTATTCGAAGATTGTGTAATTCTTGGGACCACTTCTCTTTCAAATTCCCTAAATCTTCCTGACAAACGTCTTTCTGAAATCGTTTCACCGTAGCTAGATTCACAAGAAAATCAGCAGCCGATAAACAAGCCTTGTCTAATTGACTTTCCCTGCGCCGCAGTATTTCCTTCCATAGACAACTTATATCTTCCTTACGGTGTGTATTTCTATCGCTCAAGAAGACGTTTTCTATAGCAAGCAACAATTTCTTGTCGCAGTCGATACACCTTTCAAAGGCATCGTATACGACAACATTCCTTTGTCCCTCTTGCGCGAAAGCCATACGCCATTCCTCTTCAACTTCAGCTGCGATGTTTCTCGAGTGGTTTAGGAGGACTATGACATTCGGATTGAGCTTTCGCACTAATCTGAATTCGTCAAGACATTCTCGCGGATCGTACCTTGCGTCAAAAATAAATAGCACAAGATCCTTATTCCCGAGGCTTTCAATGATTAGCGCATCTCTCTTAGAATCTTCCTCCTTTGAAAGAGTCTGCAAGAATTTGCGTATCTCATCAGTCTTTGGGTAGTCGCCATACTGTTCAACAAGACATTCAAGTATTCGGGATGGATCGTTCATTCCTTCCGAATCGCATAAGAAAACTTTACCATCAGACCCAATGGCGATTTCAAAAGAGACTTCCTCATCCGTCGTGTTTACTTTTTCATTGATCTTGCCAAATTGTCTCCAGTCTGGTCCCTCAAAGGGAAGGCCACACAACCAGGACGTTTTCCCAGCGTTTGTGCGCCCGGCCACGACCGCGCTCATTGAACGAAGATTCTGCCCAGCAGGAATAGAGTTGGCAACTGCCCCAGAGATAGGACCGACTTGCTTCATTGGCGCAACCTCGGAATTAGGAGATTGAAAGCTATTCATTGGGTTTCTCCCCGGAGACTTTCACATCGTTAATCCTTCTGTTTCTTAGCTCGTCGTTCCACAATGCAATCTCATGCGAATCAAGGGTGCTAGTAATGGAGTTTGATGAAATCAAGATTACTTTGAGCCGGCTATTTGGTGATGCCGACCTAAGTTGTTGCAGAAATCTCAAGGCACTTCCATCCGGAGAGCGGTGCTCTGGGACGCAGATAAAGAGATCCTGTGGCTGTGATTCACGTATTACCTTTATCAGAGTGTCTTTACAGCGCGAACTGTCATCCATCTTTTGGGGAAACATATGGATAATTTCTGCGCGTAGTTTCGGCAAGACCCAAGCCTTGGGCTCTGTGAAATAGTGAATTACTAACTTGTCCTCGTATGGATTAGATCGCTTTTCAATGGCAGAATCGTTAGACTGATCCAGAGAAGCGGCGTGAGGCACTGACACTTCAGCACGTGATTGGTGAGCAGTGGCCTCGCTTTCCCTTGTGGAACGAGTCTCGTAGGGGCGAGATTTTGTCTCCCCAGGACGTACGGAGCTGCGAAGCTCAGTGATGATATCGCGATAAGGGTATTCACTGCCAAGTTCCTTCCTTAATGTATTCTTGAAGGCTCTGTGGCGAAGTATCGCATCGGTTAAGGTTATCAAGCGAGGGAAAAGGCCAAAGCTGAGTAGGATCCAGAAGCCGAACCAATAAAGACGCTCTACGTGTCTAGTCGGCGGTGCGTCAAGCAATTTTGACGTGAATCCTGCTGGTATTAGTTCTAGTTTCCAAGAACAGACTAAACGGTTGTTTTCAGTAGTTACAGCAATGATCTCAGAAATCAGAACGGGCGCGGACATTATACCCCTTAGCGTATCCCCTAATGGCTTCTCACCCTGCGCCGGGCCCACACTAAACTTCCAGTCCCGCACCTGGGCCGAATTTTGTGCTATGACCGTAAAAACCAAACGATCCTGACCATCAATGGTAACTTCAGTTCGAATGTCAGGTATAGCTTGCAGAGTCCAGCATGCAATAACATCGGGCATGCGAAGAAGTTGCTCTCCTGCCATGAATGACGTTGCGTCCGAAGCATTATCAATAAAGGCGCCGTCCTGATATCGAAATAGCGAACACTTCCCGGGCGTCGAGTTGCCAGAAAGGCGAACTCGGACTGGTTTGTCCCGTGACTGAACATATAACCGATCGCCCTGACTGTCGATAGGCAAGAATACTGGAGTCGTTATGTCTTTCTTAGGTTCAAAGAATATTTTTCCTGTATTTGCCTTGTCCATCCAAATGACGTCCTCTAGTCGAGGCTTGTCCGCCCAAAATTCAGGGATGGAAGCAGCTTGAACGATCGCAAATCGACACTCAGGGGACCAGATAGATTCCCAGCGGTATTCCGTGGGGCGATCAACCGCAGAAACGACGAGAAGCCAAAGTACGCCGCCCGACCAGAAAGCAGCAGAAAATACTTCGAAAGCAAGTCGTGGTATCGTTCTGAAAACGTGGCTGCCACCAGACGCGAAAATGGAGAGCAATGTTACATCCAATTCCACATTGCCAAGTTTACCCCATCTCCTTAGAACCCAAGGCGGAATTATTTCCCCGGTCAAGTTCCGGGTATGGATAAGTTCTCGTAACGAACCATTACTAAGAAATCCAATTACTGGTCTAAAGACGAAGAATAGTCTAAGAACGAAATATCCAAGGGTGTAGAGGATCGGGAACACCAGCCATATGGTCATTACGGTCCCTGAGGCCAAAGGGGCTGCGTATGCCGCACCGGTCATCAGTCCGAAAAGGATTACGGGGCAAATGGCAAGCTTCCAGCTTATGCCTTGAAGACACTGGAAGCTTACGTCAAGTGCTTGGAAGGATTCATCGTATTGAGTCTCCCGGTCGGTCCATTTCTTCAAGAGCACGTCATCTTCTAAGGTATTACGCGAAATAGGCAGTGATGAACGAAGAGACTTTGTTTTTCGTTCTAGGTCACGCTCAATATGGGCCGCAAAAGTGCGAATTCTAAGGTGTTCCCACAGGGACAACGGCCTTTGGGCCCTTTGTCTTTGCAGATCATTCTTCATAAACTATTTGGTCCTTTTCCCTGATAGGCGGAGTTCTCCCGTTGGTAACTGCCGCCACACCCCGTTTCCGGCATGCGGGCCAGATATTGTGGCCCCGGTTCCCGCACTTGAATTCCATCCGCCAGACCGTCATTTTTGCACTCCATTAAGAAGAAGCTACTCCCGACTCAACACCCCTCCTCGATACGAGCTACCCCCTTTTCATCACAAGCGTTGATCACTGCCCGGTATTGGTTTTCTCTAGCCTCTTTGCAGACAATCTTTACTTTCAAGCCCGTTGCCTTTGCCTTGCTCTCTATCGCGGAAAGAACTGTCGGATCAAAATCAACTTTCCTATCGTCAATTATGTATTCTTCCCCGGAGATCACCACCACGAGGCCAATTTCTGCACCTGCTGACTCGGTCGTGGGCGGCGTTTTGGATTTGTCGCCACTCTTACCGCCGTGGCCCCCGGATCCGATTCGACCAAAGAAACCAAAAAGCGCAAAAAACAAAATCAAGGCGATAACCACGCCCGCTGCGTTCTTCATTTTAAGAACTCCTTATAAGTTGTTACCCGTATTTTCGCCAATTTCCTACTCATGGACATATCCCCATTCCGAAAGTTCGTATTTGCTTTTCGAATTGGGCATCGTGTTTCTTCTGGACAAAAATGACTTGACGCCGTGTTTGGCGAGCCTACAGATTGTCGTCTCTGGGTTCGCATGTGTCAGTACTACAAGCACTATCGATTTTGGCTCTTGGAGCTGGCTGGCTGCGTCTTCCATCGCATTTACGATGGGTTCAGGTCCAAAGTCCTTTTGAATAAAGGTGCTGGCGATCTTCTTGTCGTTTACAAAGAATTCAAGTTGTCCATCGTAAGAGACATGCAATCCCCAAAAATCGCACCTCTTTCGAAGTTCATCGAGTTTCATCAACTCTTTAAGTGCTTCGCTAGGATTCTCCTTCTGTATGCGCTCTAATTCCGCACGTATTCGAGCGGCCTGATTATCATTCATTCCCGCCGTCATCGTTAAGACGGTCTCTTCCGAAACGTCAAAAATGTTCTTGGCAAGATTGGCGATCCTTTCCATGTTCGCATTGATTTCTTTTACTCTTTCTTCTGCCTCCAATTGAGATTCCGTGGCAGCGGCGAGGCGATCTTCTGCGGTTTTTAACTTGTCACGTAGATCATTGCGTTCGCGCGTGAGGCCTTCGTTATCTTGCTTGTAACGGGACACCATATCTCGGGATGCTGCAAGGGTTGTTGCTACCTTTGTCTTGGCATCTACAGCATCCATTGAAACGCCTTTAAGCAAAATGGCCTGGACGAAAAGGACGGTAAGCATCAAGTCCAGCATGGGTGTCAGTTGCAGTATAATTCTTCTACGCTTTTTCATGAGCGGACTCCTCGCCAAGAACTTTATGCGCCCAAAGAACCACGTCGCCGATATTCTGTCGGTGGTCCGCTAGGCGTTCAAAACCGAGTTCAACCCAGGAATTGCCGAACATAAAAATGACGCCAAAGAACAATCCTAAAATGGTCGACCAGATGGCCTGACCAAAATTCTGTAGGATCGTTTGTGCCGTCTCCATAGTTGGGGTGGATGGCTCCGTCAATCCGGCTGCGAGGGCGATAACTGTTCCAAGGATACCGAAAAGGGGATAGAACTCTATGGCCGTTCGTGCAACATTGTATTTCCTTTGCACGCGACTTGTGTCTGTGTGGGGCTTCAGTTCATCAAACTTGGTTAAGTGCTGGCTCAGGTTCGAAAGACGCTCTCTGTTCTTGCCGTCCTTGAGTTCCCGTAATAGATCCTCACAATATCCGTCTATTGAATCGTCGTTTACATGATCGCCCATTGAAGAATGACCAAAACCAGATCTGTCAAGTATTTCCTTGAGGCCAGTGGCCATTTTGACAATACGATGCTTACGTTCTGAAAGAAGGATCAAGAACCAAAGAGAATGAAGGATGGCAACAGCAACAATGAAGGGGCACGATAGAAAAGAAACCCAGTTTAGAGCTGTAAGTAACATTTGATTGTCCTCCAAGTGTTTGTGTGTAGATAAATTTTTGGTCGATCTGGACCTTCTCTCTAATCCCCGTGAATCACCGCATATAGCGGTGCCAAAATATACGCGCGACGGTTGGTTATACTATGATGATACAATGTAGCAGATTACTTGCCGAACCTTCCACTTCCAGACGCTTTCTGGGCGGTGCGAGCGTTGACGGAAGAGACGGTTTTCGTGCGGCAGGCAGAGTGCGGTCATTGAAAGCGGCGCGTGATACAAACCGATGGCACCTCCATGGAGAGATTTTCCGAGTCCAGGAACGAATGTTCCACTCAGCCACGATGCAAGCCCCCCATCTTCCCTTCGGGCTCCACGTACCATTCTACGTTTGCTGTCTTCGATCGGGACACCGGAACGCTAAACACGCGGAATATCGACGGTCAACTGCTCGTATTCCAATTTCAGGCACAGGAACCGGCGGTCCGGTAGAACGTTCGATAGTCTCATGAACTGCATGCATGTCTGTCCAGACGTATCTTGATGTACTCGCCTGCGAAGCTGTTTACCTCGTAATACAGTTTCAACTCGATGGCCTCCCGAGGAACTTCAAGACATATCCACCCTCGAGCAATATCCCCAGGTGCTAGGTGGCGTAACTGCAGGGCGGGTTCCGGAGCGTGCAGCATCCTTGGTAACTGATATTGCTGACCTTTGTCATTGATGACGGAGAAGCTAAGTAGGTTAGTGGTTACCCGTTGCTGGTCAATGTTCTTCAGTTCAATATCCGCAGCAAGAAAGCAGTTCCCTTCGAGCGGTTGTACCTCGAACCTCCCGTCGCCTTCCCAGGGCACAACCTGCTTGACAGTGAGGCATATGCCCTTGTAGTTTGCTTCCTCTCCCATGTTGAAAGTACGCTGTTCCTTAAGTACTTCTTTCTCGACTCTCCTCGGTGCAAAGTTGCGGGGCGGTAGCGGAGGGCTTGTGTCTGCAAGAGAGGGGAGTGTCCTGGCCGCCCCCAACGCGCCGGTTGCAGCTCCTTGCGATTGCCGCCCATACCAGAAGCCCGCAGCACCGACAGAAGCCACCACGAAGAGAGCGCACAGGCCAAGAGATAATGGGCGCGCATAATTCTTCTGCCTTGAAGAATAGTCTATTGGCCCCTGAGGGCCGGCAGTCCTGAGTGAAGGTTGTGGAGGGAAGTTTCGTGTGTCGTCACCTGTGGGTAACCATTCGGGTACGGTTATGAATGCTCCGCAGTAGCGACATTTGCCTCGTTGCCCGGCGAACTGATCTGGAATCTGCAACGATGCGCCGCATTGTCCACACGTCACAGTAATCATAAGTTGTCCCCTCCTGTATTCGGTATCATCAGAAGGCTAGCGAACAGGTCCCCGTCAACCCTCGATACTTGTCAGTAAAATTGTCCTACCTCTGCCCTTATTCTTGCGCGAACTCGTATGCGATTGTCAATAGACCGTCTAGTACGCGTGAAACAGTGGCTCACTGAATTCATATCATTAAACCAGAAGGCAGAAATACTTGAGATTGATCATTGTGATGGCGGAAAGTTCCTTGTGGTTTCCTGTAGAGAGCGACTCCTTTCCTCGTTACCAAGTTGCACTTGGTAACGGGGTTGTCCCAGAAGTTCCACTTAGTTCTTCTACTTACTCTCCCATCGCGCCCTCGCCCCGCCACGGCTCAGCCGTTGGGACAGGGACGTTACCAAGTGCAACTTGGTAACGAGAGCAGAGACGGGTCATGATCCTGCAGAGGCTCCCATGTCTGTCTTCCCCGGGGCCAGTTCGGGGGTCACAAACCACGCCATCGTCCATGCGCCTGCATCGATGCGTTCCAGGCAGAGGACGGCGCCGCTCGGGAGCGTCAAGAGATCCGCTTCGCTGTCGCCTGCAACGAGCAGCGAGGCCAACTTGGCCAAGAAGGGGAGATGTCCTGCAATCAGCAGGTCTTCGTTTCGCCGGCGCAACTCGGCGGCGACGGGTTTCACCGGGTCGTTTGGGGCAAGTCCCTCGTGGGCCTCGACCGGTGCGCCGGGCGCGATATGCTTGACGAGTATTTCCGCGGTTTGCCGGGCGCGCGCCTTGCCGCTGTGCCAGCACTGCGGGATGTCGAGGCGCGCGTTCGCCAGGAATCGCGCCACCCGCTCTACTTCGGCGAGGCCTTCCGGACTCAGGGAGCGTTCGGGATCCACTTCCTTCTCCAAGGCTCTTCCGTGCCGGGCGAGATAGACGCGCATGGGCCGGAACCTCCTTTGACGACTGCTCGATACCCCCGCAGTCTTTCCTTACTCTACCGCGGAAACCACTCTTGCACAAGACTTTCCCGCAGCAGGGGAGAGGGGACAACGGAATATTCCAGGCGCTTCACGGCGTTCCGTGGGGTGTCAGAGGAGGGTAAAGGGATGCGGCATTTCCGCCCATTTCCAATCGCGAAGGAGAAGAGCCATGCCCATACGCAAACTGAAAGAATTCCTGGACAGCCATAACATCAAGTACGTGACGCTGACGCATTCCAAGGCCTATACCGCCCAGGAAGTGGCGCAAGCCGCGCATCTGCCGGGAAGGCAAATCGCCAAAACCGTAATGGTTAAGATGGACGGAAAGATGGCCATGGCGGTGCTTCCGGCCACGCACAAGATCGATCTGGAACGCCTGAAAGCGGCCGCGGCCGCCGGCGCCGTGGAGTTGGCGCATGAGAGCGATTTCCGGGACGCTTTTCCCGAATGCGAGGTGGGGGCCATGCCGCCCTTTGGCAACCTCTACGGAATGCCCGTGCTCGTGGATCGCCGGCTGAGCGAAGATACGGACATCAGCTTCAATGCGGGCTCGCACATCGAGTTGATTCAGTTGCCCTACAAGGATTTCGAACGCCTCGTCGCCCCGAAACTTGGAAGCTTCTCCACCGGCGCCTAGCGCATCGCCCGCGGCCACGCGAGAAGAGCGGCGTCCGCATTCCGGCGGACACCGGCCTCTTCCCGCGCTGCTGGCCTGTTATCGTGTGGCGTCGACAGGAGACTACCGGGCCGGGCGCTTGCCTCCGGAAGTCCCCGTGGACATTCGCCCCGAGGTCGTTGGCTTTGACAACGGCCTCGAAGGCCGTTCACCCGCCGGACGCGACAAATCTTCCCGCATCATCCGCTGGCGCGGCGCGTTCTTCTTAGTCTCGGAAGTGTGATGCATTACCGCAACTCCTTGCTTCTCCGTGCGGACACTTGGGTCCGCCTGCTTCTGTCTTCGGATACTCACAAGCGTATGGGGCCGCGCAATCTTCCGGACGGCAACCCGTCCTGCCGGACACTGCCCCGTGTCTCGGCTTGCTGCGTCATGCTGCCGTCGTTCGCGCGGCCAATACCGCTCACTTGATAGGCATTGAAATAGATTGTGATGGGGCCGCTCTTGCTTCGCCAGACGGCCCGGAAGAACCCGGGATCCTCGCCGCCGGCATCTTTCCGGTCCACGCGGCGTTCCGGTTGCCCAAGAATCGCCACAACCTGTTCGAACGGCATCCCCGGTGTAATCTTGGCCAGCTCGCCAGGCCTTGCGAAGCCCCGTGTGAGCTGGCTCTCCCGCACGGCAATATAGCCTGCTGCAGCCAGCAGCGTGGCCATCCCCAAACTCAACAGGGCCGCTGCTGACACCCCCTGGTTCTTCATGGGTCCTCGCATTTCAACATCTCCCCGAGTGTCCTCGGGATCGCACTCAAACTTTCGCACTGTATCATTGCATCGTGAGAAACATCCGGCAGGCATGGGACATTTCGAGGGTGGCGCTATAGACAGGCGCAGAGCGAGACGGACAGAAGCGCCAGCAACGGGTCGTTCCTCACCGGGGCGCAGGAATGCTCTGAAGCACGTGTTGGACGGCTTCGCCGCAGGAGAGGCCTTTGATGACGAATTCGGGTTTGAGGATGACCCGATGTTCTAGACAGGGAAGGGTCATGCGGCGGATGTCCTCGACGGCGACGGCCGACCGGCCCTGGATGGCGGCATGGACGCGGCTGGAGAGGAGCAGGGACTGGGTGGCGCGGGGACCCGCGCCCACTTTGATCGCGCTGTGGTTCCGAGTGAGCCGGACGATGGACACCGCATAGCGAACAAGCTCCGGCTGGATCGTAATGACGTCGAGCGAGTCACGGAGGGCGGCGAGCCGTTCGGCCGTCAGGATGGGACGGATGACGTTATTGTCGATCAGGGCTTCGGGCGCCTCCCGGGTCAGGGTCCGTTCGGCGAGGCTGATCTCTTCGGCTTCATTGGGGCAGCCCATGCTGATCTTGAGCAGGAAGCGGTCTTTCTGCGCCTCGGGCAGGGGATACGTGCCCTCGGATTCGATGGGGTTCTGCGTGGCGAAGACCGTGAAGTTCGGCGAAAGGGGATACGTCTCGCGGTCGATGGACACTTGATGTTCCTGCATCGCCTGCAGGAGCGCGGACTGCGTCTTCGCCGGGGCGCGGTTGATTTCGTCCGCCAGCAGGAACGTCGTGAAGATCGGGCCCTTCACCAGCGCGAAATCATTGAGCTTCGGGTTGAAGATGCAGGCGCCGATGATGTCCGTCGGCGTCAGATCCGACGTAAACTGGATGCGGTGGAACGTGCAGCCCAGCAGATAAGCGAGCGTCCGCACCAGCAGCGTTTTGGCCACCCCGGGCACGCCTTCCACAAGCGCATGCCGCCCCGAGAAGATGGCGATCAACGCATGATCCACCACCTCGCTCTGCCCGATGATGACCTTCGCTACTTCCCGGCGCGCCTGCGCCAGCACATCCTGAATCTGGCCGATGGCTTCTTCCACGTCACTGCTTCTCCCTCGATGCTTGGGCCGTACCCCCGGTGCGCAAAACGAATCTACCGCACGAGAAGGACAAAAGGCAATCCCCCTCCGCATCGGCCAAAGAGCGAAGAGGGGGAATGGATGACGGATAGGGCGGGTGCTTCAGATTCCGATCGGTCTTCAAGCGCCCGAGACTCTTGGTTGCACACAGAAAAACTTGTATAATCCGATACTGTGCGAGAGGGATGGTGCATGGCGGATACGGAATGCCTTCGAATACTCCGGCAGGGGCCGGAAGTATGGAATGCGTGGCGCGGACCGAGCGGCTACGTGAAGGTGGATCTTTCCGGGGCGAACCTGGAGCGCATGCAGCTCAGCGGGGCTAACCTGGAAGGGGCGGACTTCAAGGGCGCGCGCCTGGCCGGGGCGAACCTCGTCGGGACGGTGCTGGCCGGGGCGGAACTGAGCGAGTCCATCCTCGCGGGCGCCGACCTCACGGACGCCATTCTGAGCCGGGCAAAATTGGAGTTTGCCGACCTGCGTTCGGCCGTGCTTACCCGGGCGCATCTCGACGAAGCCGATTTCCGCGAGGCGCGCCTCGGCGGAATCTCGTTTGCGGGGACGGACCTGCGTGCGGCCAATTTGAACGGGGCGCTGATCAGCAACATGAGTTTCCGGGGCGCCGACCTGCGGAACGCCGAGCTGCGGCGGGCCAGCCTGATCGGCGCCGACTTCCGCGAAGCGGATCTCCGCGGCACAATCATGGTTGCCGCAAAGCTGGAAGGCGCCAACTTCGCACGGGCCAAACTCGAAGGCATCAACCTCAAAGACGCCGATCTGACCCGGGCCTGCCTGGACGAGGCCGTGGTCGATGAGGTGAACCTCGAGAAGTCCTGTCTCGACAAGGCCAGCTTTCGCAAGACGAGCCTCTGCGGCACGCTGATGGAGGGGGTGAATCTCGCGGGCTGCTGTTTCCAGGAGGCGGACCTCGCGGGGGCGCATCTGGAACATGCGGACCTGACCGAGGCCGATCTGTCCGGGGCGACGCTTGCGGACGCCTTCCTTGGAGGCGCCAAAATGCCGCGCGTCAATCTTCAGAACGCGCTGATGGCCGGGGCAAACTTCGAAGGGGCGAATCTCGCGGCCGCCAACCTCACCGGGGCCGACGTGCACGCGGCGGACTTGCGGGGCTCGAACCTGGTGGCAACCATCCTGCAGGGCCTGCGCCGCTGGGAAAGCGCAAAGCTGGCGGGTGCCAATGTGACAGGCGCCCAGCGCACCCCGCCCAACTTCCGGACCTGGGCAAAAGATCAGGGCGCCGTGCTTGTCGGGCCGGTGGCCATCCTTCAGCAAGGAATAGGCGTGTGGAACGCATGGCGCCGGGATAATGTCATGGCCGTGCTCAGCCTTCAAGGGGCCGACCTGTCGTGGGCCGACCTGTTGAACGGCGATTTCCACGGCGTCGATTTGAGCGGGTGCAACCTCTCGGGAACGAATCTGCACGGGGTGAACTTCGACGGCGCGAACCTCTCCCGGGCAAATCTCTTCGAGGCGAAACTGTCCGGTTCCTTGCTGAAGAACGTTGATTTCAGCGAAGCGGACCTCCGGAAGGCCGACCTGCGCGGCACGGACCTGCGCACGGTTCGGCTGCGCGGCGCCAAGCTCGCCGGCGCCCTGCTCGGCGGGGTGGTGCTTTGCGGCGTGGATCTGACCGGGGTCGACCTCGAGAACGCGGAGTTGAACGATGCCGACCTGCGCGGCGTGTCGCCGACCGGCGCGCGATTCCGCGCGGCGAACATGAAGAACGCGCGCCTGGCCGGCCTGGACCTGCACGGATTCGACCTCAGCGGAACCGTGCTGTGCGGCGCCGACCTGCGGAATGCGAATCTGCAGGGGGCGGACTTCTCCGATGCCGACCTGCGCGGCGCAAACCTCCAGGACGCCAATCTGGACAGTGTGCTGCTGAAGGGCGCCCAAATCGATCGCGCGGCCTTCCCGGTGCGCGAGCGGATTACCCGCTGGATCGGCGGGAACCGACGCTGAGCCGAACGCGAATCCGCTTACCGCAACGTGTCTTTCCGCGTGGTGCCCTTCGACTGGCGCACCAGATCCTCCAGTTCCCGAAGTACCCCGGTTTGCTGATGCTTCATCATCTCAAGCTTCTCCTGGGCGCGCTTGCCACCCTCTGAGGAGGGGTCCAGCTCATACGCCCGCTTCCACGCGACCGCCGCCTCTTCGTACTTGCCTTGCTTGTACAGCGTGTGCCCCAGATAGGCAATGGGCAACGTGTAACGAGGATCCGCAATGGCGGCGTCCCGGAATATGCGTTCGGCCAATGCATATTCCCCGCTGTTGTACCGCTTGCGCCCGGTCTCCGCGAGGTTGGCCGCCTTCTTGTGGTTTCGCGACTTCTCCGTGAGTCCTTCAAGCGTTTGCCGGGCCTTCTGCATGTCATAGCGAAGTTCATGAAACGCTTGCCGCAACGTCTCCTTGCGCCCCACGACCGCACGGCCATGCAGAAGCGCATTCT
>CAILVY010000244.1 GCA_903837785.1 Candidatus Hydrogenedentota bacterium | reverse complement strand
GACTGGGTGCCGCCGTTCGCGGACAAGCCGGTCTTTGTCATCGCTCCGGCGATCATTATCGTCACGGTTCTGCTGAGTTTTGCCGTGGTGCCCTTCGCTCCGGGCGTGCTTGTAGTGGATTTCAATATCGGCATCCTCTTCTTTCTGGGCATGTCCTCGCTCGGCGTGTACAGCCTCGCTCTGGCGGGCTGGGCCTCCAACAACAAGTACTCGCTGATTGGCGGCATGCGCACGACCGCCCAGATGATCGCCTATGAAGTCTTCATGGGCCTCTCGATGATGGGCACGGTGATTCTGGCGGGTTCGTTCAATCTCCGTGAGATTGTCGAGGCGCAACAGGGACTCTGGTTCTGCATTCCGCAATTCCTGGGCATGGTTGTGTTCTTCATTGCCGGCCTGGCCGAGACCCATCGCATTCCCTTTGACTTGCCCGAAGCCGAAGGCGAGCTGGTCGCCGGATTCCACTCCGAGTATTCCGGCATGAAGTTCGGTATGTTCTTCGTGGGCGAGTATCTCGGCATCACGCTGATCTCCGCGCTGACGACGGCGCTCTTCTTCGGCGGCTGGCTCGGCCCGGTGCTTCCGCCCATTGTCTGGTTCGCGCTGAAGACTGTGTTGCTGGTCTGTTTCTTCATTCTCATTCGCGCGGCCCTGCCGCGTTTTCGGTACGATCAACTGATCGAGTACGGCTGGAAAGTCATGCTGCCGTTGTCGCTGGTGAATCTGCTGGTGACCGGCGGCCTGGTTTTGGCCTTTAGATAGAGGAAGTGATGGCATGCTGAGCAGCCTCCGTTCGTTGTGGATAGTGTTCAAACACGCTTTCGCGAAGCGGGTCACTGTCCAATATCCGGACGTCAAGCCGAAGATCGCGCCGCGGTGGCGCGGCCGCATTGTGCTTACCCGCGACCCGGACGGAGAGGAGCGGTGTGTTGCATGTTACTTGTGCGCCGTGGCGTGTCCCGTGGCGTGCATTGCGCTTCAGGCGACGGAAGACGGCAATGGACGGCGTTACCCGAAGTCCTTCCGCATCAATTTCTCGCGCTGCATCTTCTGCGGCCTGTGCGAAGAGGCCTGCCCGACTTACGCGATTCAGTTGACGCCCGATTTCGAAATGAGCGATTTCAAGCGTCCGAATCTGGTCTATGAGAAGGAACACTTGCTGATCAGCGGGCCGGGCAAGTATCCGAACTTCAATTTCTACAAGGTGGCCGGGCTGGCCATCGGCGGCAAGGGCAAGGGTGAAGCCCAGAATGAAACGCCGCCGGTGGATGTCCGGAGCCTGTTGCTCTAGGTTTGGAGAGGGAATGATGAAATGAATGCGGTTTTCTATATGGCCTCCGCCGTGGCGGTGCTGACCACGCTGCTCGCGATCACCCGGCGCGAAGCGGTGCATGCACTGCTCTATCTCATCGTCTCGCTGCTGGCCGTGGCCCTGGTCTTCTTCACGCTCGGCGCGCCGCTGATTGCGGCCCTGGAAGTGATTGTCTACGCCGGCGCCATCGTCATCCTCTTCATCTTCGTCGTGATGTTGCTGAACCTGGGCAACGCCGCACGCACGCAGGAACGCGTGTGGCTGCCGAAGGGGGCTTGGCGGGCGCCCGGCGCGCTGGCGTTGTTGCTGGGCGGACTGCTCCTCTATGTGCTGAAACAGGAAAGCCGGTGGATGCCGGTGGATCGCGTGGTGGACGTGAAAGAGGTTGCGCGGGCGCTCTTCGGGCCGTACGTACTGGCCGTTGAAATTGCTTCCGTGCTGCTGTTGGCGGGACTGATTGGCGCGTATTACCTCGTGTGGCGCGGCCCCATCCGCCGCCCGGGAAGGAGAGACTGATGGCGTCCGTACCCATGGAACACGCGCTGGTGCTGGCGGCCGTCTTGTTCGCGCTGGGCCTCGCCGGGCTCCTCGTGCGCCGGAACATCATTTTCATGCTGATGTGCCTGGAAATCATGTTCAATGCGGCCGGCCTGGCGTTTGTGGCGGCCGGGGCCCGCTGGGCGCAGGCGGACGGCCAGGTCATGTTCATGATGATCCTGACTGTCGCCGCGGCCGAGGTCGCCGTGGGGCTGGCGCTGCTGCTGGGCTTCTATCACCACTTCAAGACACTGGACGCGGACGCCGCGGAGGGAATGCGAGGATAGTCATGTACGAACTGCTCTGGTTAGTGCCGGCCCTGCCGTGCGCGGGCTTCCTGATTCTCGCCTTGTTCGGCGACAGGTTGCCGCGACGGGCGGCGCCGTTTATCGGCGCGGGATCCGTGGGCTTCTCCGCGCTGGTTTCCTTCCTGATCGCGTACCGCTTCTTCACCGCTCCCCCGGAAGGCGAACATTTCAGCCAGGTCCTGTGGACGTGGATGAACGTCGAAGGTTTCACCTGCCAGTTCTCGCTCTATCTCGACGCGCTCTCGCTGGTCATGTGCCTGGTGGTCACCGGCGTCGGCTTTCTGATTCACGTCTACTCCGCCGAATACATGATTGACGACGAAAGTTATGCGAAGTTCTTCGCGTACATGAACCTCTTCGTCGCGGCCATGCTCATGCTTGTGCTGGGCGAGAACATGGTTCTTCTCTACCTCGGGTGGGAAGGCGTCGGCCTGTGCAGCTTCCTGCTCATCGGGTTCTGGTACAAGAATCCGGCCAACGGCCGCGCCGCCATGAAGGCCTTCCTCACCACCCGCATCGGCGACACGTTCATGGCCATCGGGCTCTTCTTGCTCTTTGTGCAGCTTGGCACGCTCGACATCCAGGAGATGATGCAGCGCGCGTCGCAGCAGTGGGCGGTGGGTTCCGGGGTCGCCGTGGCCGCCGCGCTCCTCATCCTGGGCGGCGCGGTCGGCAAGTCGGGCCAGTTGCCGTTGCAGGTCTGGTTGCCCGACGCGATGGCGGGCCCCACCCCGGTGAGCGCGTTGATCCACGCGGCCACGATGGTTACCGCGGGCGTCTATCTCATTGCGCGCACCCACGTCATTTTTGAACTGGCGCCCTCCGCGCAATTCCTGGTCGCTGTCGTTGGCGCGGCCACGCTGCTGCTGGCCGGGTTCGCCGCGCTGGCCCAGCGTGACATCAAGCGTGTGCTCGCCTACTCGACGATCAGCCAGATCGGATACATGTTCCTGGCGATGGGCGTCGGAGCCTATGCGGCGGGCATCTTCCATCTCGTGACACACGCCTTCTTCAAGGCCCTGCTCTTCATGGCGTCCGGCGCGGTCATCGTCGCCCTGCACCACGAGCAGGACATGTTCAAGATGGGCGGCCTGCGCAAGAAGCTCCCCGTGGTGTTCTGGACGTTCCTTATCGGGTCGATGTCGCTGGCCTCGCTCCCGATCATTTCGTCGGGCTTCTACAGCAAGGACCTCATCCTCTGGAGCGCATTCGCCTCCGAGAAGGGAAGCAAGGCCCTGTGGTTCGCCGGATTCGCGGGGGCGTTCGTTACGGGCATCTACACGTTCCGCATGGTTATCATGACCTTCTTCGGCGAAGAGAAGACGCATGTCCACGTGAAGCCCGGTTGGGTGATGTGCCTGCCGCTGGTGATTCTCGCCATCTGCTCGACCTTCGGCGGGCTTATGGAAATCCCGAGTTCGATCTATCATTTCCCGCTCTTCACGCACTTCATGGAATCCGCCCTGCCTGCGGCGCCCATTCCGCACGAGGGCTTGGAGCATGCCGAGTTGATGCTGCAGGTGATCGCGGTGATTGCCGTCCTCTGCGGGCTGAGCATTGCGGTGGTGGCCTTCGGGGTGAAGCCGCAAATCGCCCGCGCCGTGGTGGCCACGCCGTTTGGCGCGAAAATGCGCGACCTGCTCTTCGCGGGGTGGGGCTTTGACTGGCTCTACGACAAGATTCTCATTCAACCCTTCCTGCGCACCGCGCGCTTCAACAAGGACGACTTCGTCGATCTGATTTGGAACGGAATCGCGGCCCTCAGCCGCGGAGTGCATAGCCTGCTGAGTGAAACCGAAACCGGCCACGTGCGCTGGTATGCGGCCACGTTGTCCGTGGGCGCATTGCTGGCCTTGGCGATTGTGGTGCTCCTATGATGCTCATCTGCATTGTCTTAATCCCGTTGTTGGCGGGTGTGATCGCATGGGCCATCGGCCGCCAGAACCCGGGCGCGGCGCGGTGGGTCTGCCTGCTGGCCTGCGCCATCGATCTGGTCATCCTCCTCACCTTGTGGAACAATCAGGCCGCGATGGCCGCCTTCGCCGCAGGCGGGCCGTGGCTGATGCAGGTCAATGTGCCGTGGGTTCCCGCGCTCGGCATAAGCTTCCACCTCGCCCTGGACGGGCTGAGCCTGCTGATGCTCATCCTATCCGCCTTTCTCGGCATCGTCTCTGTCGGCTGTTCCTGGACGGAGATTAAAGAGCGGGTGGGTTTCTTCCACTTCAATCTCATGTGGGTGCTGGCGGGGATCATGGGCGTCTTCCTCGCCATGGACCTTTTCCTCTTCTATTGCTTCTGGGAATTGATGCTCGTCCCGATGTACTTCCTGATCGTGATCTGGGGCCATGAGAACCGAATCTACGCCGCGGTCAAGTTCTTCATCTTCACCCAGTTTTCCGGCCTCCTGATGCTGCTGGCCATCCTGGCACTCTACTTCCTGCATGGGCACGCGACCGGCACGTACACGTTCGACTACGATCTTCTGTTGGGCACGAAACTGGGCTCCGGCGCCGCAAAATGGATCATGCTCGGCTTCTTCGCGGCCTTCGCCGTCAAGCTGCCCGCGTTCCCGGTCCACAACTGGCTCCCCGACGCGCACACGGAAGCGCCCACGGCCGGTAGCGTCATCCTTGCGGGGCTGCTGCTCAAGACCGGCGCGTACGGGTTGATGCGCTTCGTCGTGCCGCTGTTTCCGCAAGCCGCGATCGACTTTACGCCAGTTGCCATGACCCTGGCGGTGATCGGCATCATCTATGGCGCGGTGCTCTCCTTCGCGCAAACGGACCTGAAGCGCCTGGTTGCGTATTCGAGCGTGAGCCACATGGGCTTTGTGCTGTTGGGCGTCTTCGCGTGGAACCGGATCGCGCTGCAGGGCGCGGTGATGCAGATGATCTGCCACGGCCTCGGCACGGGCGCCCTCTTCATGATGGTTGGCGCAATTCAGGAGCGCATACACACCCGCAACATCGAGAAGATGGGCGGATTCTGGGAAGTGGCCCCCCGCATGGGCGCCATAGCGATGTTCTTCGCCATGGCTTCGCTCGGACTGCCCGGCATCGGCAACTTCATCGCGGAATTCCTCGTATTGCTCGGCAGCTATCAGGCGAACGCCACGATGACCTCCATCGCCTCCCTGGGCCTCGTGCTCGGCAGCATCTACTCGCTGTGGATCGTCCAGCGCGTGTTCCATGGCGCACGCGAAAACCAAGCGAAACTGCCCGACTTCGCGCGGCGCGAGATCGCGCTTTTTGCCTCGCTCATTATCGCGCTCGTCGGCCTCGGCTTCTTTCCGCAACCCATCTTCAAGACCGCGGATCCCGCCCTCAGCAAGCTGCAGCAGTTGGCCGTGGCAGGCCAGGGCGCGGTCCAGGTTTCCGAAGCGAAGCATTCAGGAGGCAACTCATGACGTTGCTTGACCTTGTGGCCTTGTTGCCGCTGATCATTCTGACCGCGGCCGCGACCGGCATTGTCCTGTTGATGGCCGTTTGCCGCTGCCACCGGACCACGGCGCTGTTCAGCATGGCCGGACTCGGCTTGGCGGTCATTTCCCTGCCTTTCGCCAACAGCATGGCGCCGAATCGCGCGGTGACCCCGCTCCTCATGCTGGATACATACTCCTTTTTCTACATGGGCGTCATGTTCGTATCCAGCTTTGTGATCGCGGCCCTGGCCTATGCCTATTTCGAGAAGCAGGACGGGCGTCGCGAGGAATTCTATGTGCTCCTGCTCACCGCCACTCTCGGGGCGGCGTTCCTCTCCGCGAGTTCCCATTTCGTCTCGCTCTTCATGGGGTTGGAGACGCTCAGCATCTCGCTGTATGCGATGGTCGCCTACACCCGCGATCGGCGTGACAGCGTCGAAGCCGCGTTCAAGTACCTGGTCCTCGCCGCGGCCTCGGCCGCCTTCATGGTCTTCGGCATGGCCCTGGTCTATGCGGAAGCGGGAACGATGGAGTTTGCGAAAATCGCCGCCGCCCGCGGCGCCCTGGAACAGGGCAATCATCTGGTCTTGCTTGCCGGTTGTGCCATGATGGTGGTCGGCATCGGGTTCAAGCTGGCCCTCGTGCCCTTCCATCTGTGGACCCCGGACGTGTACGAAGGCGCGCCCGCGCCGGTGACCGCGTTCGTGGCCACAGTCTCCAAAGGCGGCATGTTCGCCCTCCTGCTGCGCTACTTCGTCCTCATCGATGTCCATCAGTATCCGTCGCTCATGTTCCTGTTCACGGCCATCGCGGTCTTGTCGATGTTTTTCGGCAACCTCCTCGCCCTGCTGCAGGACAACATCAAGCGCATCCTCGCTTACTCGTCCATCGCCAACCTTGGTTATGTGATGATTGCGTTTTTGGCCAGCGGCCACATGGCCGTGCCTGCGGGCGCGCTCTACATTGCCGCCTACTTCATCACCACGCTGGGCGCGATGGGCGTGATCTCCGTTATGTCCACGAAGGAACGTGACGCGGACAGCTTCGCGGATTACCGGGGCCTCTTCTGGCGCGCGCCCTGGATTGCGGCCGTCTTCACCGCCATGCTGCTCTCACTGGCGGGGATTCCCCTGACCGCGGGGTTCATTGGCAAGTTCTATGTGCTGGCCGCGGGTGAGGAATCCTCCCGCTGGATCGGCATTGCCGCGCTGGTGGTCAGCAGTTCCATCGGCCTGTACTACTACCTGCGCATCGTCCTCACGATGTGCGAATCCGCCGAGGATGAAGCGCCGGTCAGCCGCCCCAGTTGGACCGAAGCAACCGTCCTCACCGGTTTGGCCGCCGCCCTTCTCTTTGTCGGCGTCTATCCCGGCCCCCTCATCCACGCCGCCGAGACCCTCGTCGCCAGCATTCTGTAACCTTCCCGGCATCCGCGGGTGCGTGCCGCGCACGCTACTCGCAGGCCAGCGCCCACGCGAGCAAGGCACGATCCTCTTCCGGCGGCATGAGATACGGCTCCTTCCCCTCGAAGGCTCGCAGGGCGTGCGCGATCTCGTCCAGATACATGGACTCGAACTCGTAACCGGGCAGGGGGACCGCTTCCCAGGACGGCGTCTGATGAAACTGGGGACCGGCGTACGGGCAGACGCGCAGGCTGTGCCAATCCCATTCGATGGCGCCGCGCTCGCACATGATCTTGCGGTACACGCCCCACGGCCGCTGGAAAACGTCCTGATGCAGGTTGAGCGTAATGCCCGCCTCCATGTCGAGCAGGACATCGTAGACATCGCACGCGCCGGCGTCGCTCTCAATCTCCGCCGCGCGGCGGCGCGCCATGCTGGCCATCGACTTCACGCCGCCGAAATACCACGTGAAGAGGTGCAGGTCATGCGGAAGCATGTCAAAACACATGCCGCCCTGCGCGCGCTTCGAAGCATAGAAATTCCGGTAGTCCTCGTAGGGATGCCAGTCCGCCACGTGCTGTCCCACATGCGACAGCGCGGCCAGGGGCCGTCCGAAGCGCTCGTCGTCCAGATACTGCTTGATGATGCGGTGAATCGGGTTGTGGAGATACGTGCAGCTCGGCGCGACAAAGACATCGTTCCGCGCCGCAGCGGCAATGACCGCATCCGCCTCTTCAAGCGTCAGGGTCAGCGGAGACTCGCAGAAAACCGGCAGCCCGGCCTCGATGCAGCGCATCAGCCAATCGAAGTGCAGATGGGGCGGCGCGCACAGTAACACGAAATCGACGCCCTGCTCGCGGGCCGCGTGCCACTCCGCGAAGGTTTCCACGCCCGACTGCGCGGCGATCTCCGCCCGCCGATCCTCGCGCGGGTCGAGCGCCAAAATGCTCTCCACCCCCAGCTTACGCAAACACCGCGCCCGCCGCTTTCCCATTGAACCGCAACCGACTATCAGGAATCTCATGGATTGTATCCCTTGGCCGGATCATTCGCCGGCAGCGTGCTGTGCGCTTTCCCGATGCGCTCTCACGGTCAGCCGGCAGCGCCCCTTTTCGCAGTCGATGATATCCATGTCGGCGTCGAAGCCGAGCTCGCGCAGGAGCGGGGGATAGAGCCAGCGGCAGTGTTCGCAGTACTTGGGATAGGGCGCCACGCGGCCGCTTTCGTGAATCAGCTTGGCCGAGGGGCATTCGTGCATGTCGATGATGAACGAGTCATCGTAGAGCGTCATCACGTGGCGGCCGCCTTCTTCTCCCAGGGTGTGACTCCAGTACCGGTACATGCCCTTCAGGCCGTCGGCCTCCACATACTCGCGGAGATTCCCCAGGAAGTTCTCCGAGATCCCCTGCCAGAATGCAATGACCTTGGCTTCCCCGCCGCGCGCCTCGAGGAACTTGAAGAGCTCGTTGTAGACCCAGATGAACTCGGTGCACGAGATCATGACGCATCCTTCCAAAAGCGCTGCACGCAGGACCCGGCGGCTTGGTCATACACGACTTCAGCGCGGTAACCCGCCGCGCGGCAGACGGCCTCGTTGACCACCCGCGTATGTTCGCAGAAATGTTCCGCAATGGCATAGCCGTGTTCCTGCATGTGGTCGATGGCCGGACAGCGCCGGACAGTCAGCGTCAGTACATCCTCGTCCGCCTGCAACTCATAGTCCCCCGCCTCCAATGCGAAAACCTTCTGCCAGTGCTCGGCCAGCGCCACGAGTCCCCGGACGCGGAGATCCTCGATGAGCGGCTGATAAACCGCGGGCGCCATGACCGATAAAAAAGAGCATAAACCATCAAAACCATAACTCTTCTCGATAAAATCCAGTCCATAGCTCAGGGCGCCATGGAAGTCCTTGTGGACGTTCGCGCAGGAGGAAGCCGGGTTAGAAGACATAGGTCTTGGCCACCAATGTTTCGTCGGTTTTGAGCGGATCTTTGTTGGCATCCACCGTGTTCGGCTTGGGTATCCGGTCATTGGGCCGCGGCGCAACCGCCAGCCCGGGGAGTTCCGGAAAACCATAGGAGTGGTCAACCACCTTGAGGATCGCGGGAGTGCTTGGATTGGTTTTCAAGGTCAATTCGATGCCTTTTGCCGGGAACGCATTGTACTTGAGAAACCAGCGTCCTTCCACGGGCTTCAGGTCGCGGCCATCCACGCTTGCTGAGTGCACCTCCATATCTTCGCCGGCATACAGCTCAAGAATGGTCGCCTGCCGGGGCGAGTTCACGCGGAGCTGCAACGTGCGCACGCCTTGCTCCGTGTGGTCGCTTGAGAGCGTGATTTCCGGCGGAGCGAGAGCGACCGGGGGCGCGGGCGCTTTCAAGTACAGCTTTGTGGATCCCGGGAAGAACTCCTTGATGCCTGCCCTCTTTGTATCGGCCGGCAGATACGCCGCATTCCAGTTGTCCGGAACGTCGTCACAGCTCATCCAGAACGCCCGGCCCGTGGTGGCGTCCAGGCCGTAGGTGAGCGAGTCCAGCTTGGGATAGGCCGGGCTGAAGCCCGAGGTCATGCTCGCCTGCCAGAAGCAGAATCCGGTCAGGCCGGCGAGGGCAATCGAGAGCAGCCAGCCCCACCGCGATCTCGCCAGGTGCAGATGGGGGATAAGAAGTCCCAGCAGCAGCGTCCCCATGCATACGGTTACCGGCGCGAAAATCACCGTCAGGCAGGCGTTCAGTCCGGCCATCATGCCGGTCATGAGGATGATGCCCGGCAATGCGGTCAACGCAAGAATCCCGGCGATGAAGGGGGAGACGCGCACCGGATCGCGGCCCAGGAAGTAAAGTGCCAGCCCGAGGCTGCTGAACAGCAACGGCCACGCGGTCAGGTAGCTGCCTCCGGGGGCAAGGAAAGCGGAAGCCACGGCCAGCCCTGCCCACGAGAGCAAGGCGCCCGCCGCCAGATTGGCCACGCCTGCTTTCCAGGTGATCCAGGACAAGTTCGCCACAAGCGTGAACGCCGCGAGCGCCATCAGCCCGAAAGTGAGCCAGTTCTCCGTATAGAGGATGTACACCCATCGAGTCCAGCAGCCATATCCCACGATGACGGCGCTGAGCAGAAACATCAGCCCGAGAAAGCCCAGGTACACGAAAGCACCGCGGATCAGCGGCCGCAGGGTGATTCTGCGCCGGAACAGGCCGATCAACAGTGCGAGCGCACAGGCGCCGCAGCTTACGCCGGCCAGCGGAACGGCCAAGGTTTTCGGATAGTAGGCCAGGCGATAGCCGAGCGTGTTGAAATAGACCATGTCCGGTCCGCGGACGTTTTCGAGGGACAGATTGCCCAGGCGGCGGGTCAGCCCCAGGGCATAGTCGCCGTCCTGTTGCACACTGGCCACGCTCAGATTCTCCGGCGTGTCGAGCGCCGTGTGATAACGTCGCAAGCCGTCCACGAATGCGCAGTTGTAGCCCGCGATGCCCTGTTCCAGGAATCCGGTAAAGTCGCTGCCCAAGGGCAGGCTGTGATAGACATCGCCCATGAACGAAGTGGCGACCGGGCGGCATTCCGCTTGAGCCAATTGTCCGATGAGCCATCCGTTCTCCGGACTCGTCTCATACATATACGAGACGCCGCCGGTCCCGCGAGCATCAAAATTGACGACCACGCGCACGCTCTTTGCCCAGGGGTGCTGTTCGGCGAACGCCCGTGCGCCGCTCAGGCCAATCCCGTTGTTCGATCGGCCTTCCTCGCCGTCGCTGAACACGAAGATCACGTCGTTTTGCAGCGGTGGGGATGATTTCAGCGCGCGCATCGTTTCGAGCAAAGTCGCCACGCCGGATCCGTCGTCCGCGGCGCCCGGCCCGAAGGCCACGCTGTCATAATGGCCGCACAACGCGATGGCGCCCGCGCTCGAAGTGCCGGGGATTCGCGCCAGGAGATTGCGGACTGCCGTGACGTGGCCCGGCACGCGATGATGGACAGCCTCCTGGATTTCCAGTTCCACGCCCAGGCCGGACACGGCGTTCCGGATGTATTCGGCCACGGCGGCGTTGGCCGCCGTGCCAATCGGATGCGGCTTTGTCGCGAATGCCCGCACATGCTCGACGGCGCGCGCGCCGGAGAACGCCTCCGGCGGGGCCAACTGCGGCGCGGGGCTGGGCGGCCGGTGCTGCCACCATCCAAACGCGATCGCCCCCGCCAGAAACATCGCCATCAACAATGCCACGCCCCGGCCGGCGGGACGAGACTTCACTTCCACATCGCTCATGCTCTTCTCACCTCATGTGTACGAACGGATGCCCTGGCCTTCACACCCCTGGCGACGCTGCATCATTCTTGCCTCCGGAAGCATGCCATGAACACCCGGAAGGATCAACGTAGCGCGTTGCCCGCCGCGCGCACGGCCTCCAGAAGTCCCCGCAGATGTCCCTCTTCCGTGTACGGATTGATGATTGTCGTGCGCAGATGCAGGCCGGTCCGCAGTTGGGTTTGGACAATGTAGAAGGAGCCGTCCGAGATCAGGCGCTTGCGAATGGCGGCCTGCAACGCATCGGGATGCGTCACGCCTTCCGGCAGATAGCGGAAGCACACAATGTTGCTCTCCGGTTCCGTGGCCAACTCGAAGTCGGGTTCCGCGCGCAGCATTTCGGCAAAGCGCCGGGCGAGGTCATAGGAGTACTCGATGTACTCTCCGAAGAGGCGCGTTCCGAAACAGCGCAACGCGGCATAGACTTTCAGGCAGGACATCCATTTTGTGCACTCGATAGTGCGGTGCCCGAGATTGAACCATTCCTCCTGTCCCGCGCGTTCAAACAGATAGGAGGCCTTGTCCTCGAAGGCGATATACGAATGCAGGCCGTTCCGGAAGATCACGCTGCTCACGAGCGCGGGCATCAGCAGCATCTTGTGTGCGTCCCAAACGACCGAGTCGGCGCGCTCAATGCCCTTCAGCAGCGGCCTGTAACGTTCACTGAGGCACGCAGCTCCCCCATGGGCAGCATCCACGTGGAGCCACAAGCCGTTCTGCTCGCAGAACTCGGCGACACGTTCCAGCGGGTCGTAGGCGCCGGCGGCCGTGCTGCATGCGCTGGCCACCACGGCAATCACTTTGCGGCCCCGCGCTTCCGCGCGTTTCAGGCATTCGCCCAACAGGTCCGCGCGCATGTGGAACCCCGCATCGGAGGGAACTGTTTCGACGCCTTCGCGGCCGAGTCCCATGATGCGCGCCGCGCGCAGCACGGAGTAGTGGGCCTGATCCGAAACCAGAACCGCGGGCAGAGCATCCGGAAATCGCTCCGCCTGCGCCTGCCGCGCGGCCAGGAGTCCCGTCAGGTTGCCCACGGAACCACCCGAAGTGAGCACGCCGTCGGCCGGCTCGCCGAAACCGAGCGATCGCGCCATCCACCGGATGACACTGCGTTCCATGGCGGTGCCCGACATTCCCATCTCATAAACGGCCATGCCGTTGTTCAGAAACGAGGCAACCATGTCGCAGAGCGCGGCCACCGGCAACGGGCCGGGCACCTGATGCCCGATGTAGCGGGGATGATGGAGGTGATTGGCTTCCCGGATGATCCTTGCCATCAGCGTGTTGAGGACCTCGCCGCCCTCCGGGCTGAAATCGGCGGGCCAGGCCGCAGCCATCGCGTCCGGCTCGATCCAGGGCAGCACGGGCATCGGGCCGCCCTGCAACGCCTCCGTAAGATAATCCGCCATCTGATCAATCAACACATGGCCCGTCTCCCGAAAACGCTCGGGATCAAACGCGTTGCGGATATGGCTCTTGGAATCGTCTGTCATAGTCCCTTCTCGTGCCCGGACCCGAACCGTCTCTCGTGTGATTGTGACAGCCCAACTCGGATGCTGTCAAAGCCGGGTGCGTTTCCGGTAAAATAGAAACGAACCCGGAGTGCGGAGCGTTATGGCGCGCGAAATGGCGACATCGGATCTTCCCACCGCCTACGAACGGGCGGTCTGTTATTACACGCTGCCCAAAGTGACGCATCCCGTCACGTACGGCATCATTGCGGCCTATGCCGTCTGCCTATTCGAAGCCATTGCCGCCTTGATCGTCGGTGTGACGATGGACAGCCGGCCCTGGACTGTCGCCGGCACGTTTGCGCTGGTTGGAATCATCGTGTTGGGCATCGCCGTATTCACGGCCCGTGCGCTGATGAACGATGTGCGGCAGCGGAAAGCACTCGCGACCGCCGCCAAGGTTACCGCCGAACCCGAGGCGCCCGACGACGACATCCCCGATCCCTTTGCCGACCACATGCTACTGCGCCGGGCCTTGGCGCAACCCGCCACGATCTACGAATGCGGGGCACAGGAAACACCCCTCTATCGGGTGGAACCGGGCGCCAAACGAAGGTCGTGGCGCGTCGTGGCGCCTGACGGCGGCGAGGTATGCCGCGCACAGGCGCATGGCGGCGCGCAGAGTTTTCTCTTCGATGCCTGGACGCCCGGGCGGGTGAATGTCCACGTCGGCGACGAACTCGTCGCGCATCTCGAAGGCCGCTTCTCCTTCACCCGTCCCCGGGTGGATATCAGCGTTCTGTTTCCCGAAGAGCGGCATTTCACCGCGCGGCAGCAAGGCATCTACTACGGGCATTGCCTTATCGGGCGCATCTATACTCTCCGCCACTCCGTCTATCTGGACGTCAACCGCTTCTTCTTCAACGAAGCCCTGCTCGCCTACTTCGTCATGTCCCTGTAGTCACTGCGCCGTCATGCCGCGGCCCCGCGCAGGATGTCGATCACAGTTGCTGCGGCCCCTGGCACCGGATCACTCAAGACGGGCAGCATCAGCGTGCGCGCGAACGCCCGCTCCGCATTCGGAAAATCACCCGGCCTGTAGCCGGGGTAACCCTGGCTGGGACACAAGGGGCCGCGACCGCGCGTGAACACATCGAATCCCTTCGCGAAGAGCGGAAGCGTGTGCAGATTCGGATACGGCGAACAACCGGCTCCCGGCAGGCGAAGCTTAACCAGTTCGAGATACTCCTCCGTGCTGCGGCCCATCACTTCCGCATCGTGGAGGATCGGGAAGCCGTAGTACCCGCCGCGTTCCGCGCCCGCGTACACAGTCACCGGGCGCAATCCCGGGATGCCTGCGAGCCCCGCCTCGACCTCCTCGACGTAGGCTTTGCGGCGATGGTTGAGTGCATCAAGCTTCTCCCACTGCACTTTGGCCACGCCAATGCCCAGGGGATGCGCCCGGAACTTCATGCCGAGCCCCAGCGGCTGATACTCGGCGTACTTCGTGCACACGAGATCGATGCCGGCGATGCGGTTCACTTGTCCAACGAGGCAGGCACGCTCGAAGACATCCACATCATCCGTAACCAGCACGCCGCCTTCGCCCGCGCTGACGGGCTTCGACCCCTGCAGGCTCCAGCAGCCGGCCGCGCCGAGCGAACCGCACATCCGGCCCTGATAGCGCGCGCCATGGGCGTGCGAACAATCTTCGACGACAGGAATGTTGAACTCCTTCGCCACCGCGAGGATCGCTTCGAGGTTGCAGACGTTTCCCCAGAGGTGGACCGGCACAATGCAGCGGGTGTTCTCCGTAATCTTCGCCCGGAGATCCGCCGGGTCCATCAGGAGCGACTCCGGGTCAATATCGCAAAAGACCGGCCTGGCGCCCAGCATCACCGCCGGCGCAATCGTGCAGATCCAGGTATTCACCGGGCAAATCACCTCGTCACCGGGACCGACGCCTAGCCCGAAATACGCGGAATACAGGGCCGATGTGCCGTTCAGCACCGTGAGGCTGTACTTCGACCCGATCCATTCGCGCCACGCCTTTTCGAATTCGCGGACGACCGGAGTGCCCCCGCTGAGTTCGTTGCGCCGCGTCATCTCCGCCACGAGTTCCGCTTCCGCCTCGCCGACCTGATGCCAGCGATCCAGTTGCGGCGCGGCGGCCATCGCGGTCTGCACAAAGACGCGTCCCGTATCCTCGGAGTTGCCCTTTTCCTTCGCCATGTTCATACTCCCTTATTGGATTCCTGCCCGGGAATTGGGCAGCATGGTCTTCAAGCGCCCCACTATGGCCGCAGCCGCCAAGAGGTTTCAAGTGTATGGACCGCGTTCAAGCACTTCATCTCGAGGATCGTTCTGCCTTCGCCGCGTTTTCGGATGCCTGGGAAACGGCGCATCCCGGGCTTCGATTCTCCCTCGTGCATGGGATGGGTGACGAGACATTGCTGCACGCGGATTTCGGCGGCATGAAAGTGCACTGGCTCTATGAGGGCGGGGGAGAGGTCTTTCTGCCCAAGGGAACACGAACGAAGGAGGGAGACGGGGATGCGCTCCCCGCCAGCTATCGGCCCCAGCCCATGGACGCCCGATTCGCGGAACTTCTGGAGTGTCTGGCGGCGCAGTTCGGCACGATGCATCCGGCCGCACAGGCTCCCCTGCGCGCAATTCTGGATCGCCGCAGGAAGGACGCGTATGTCGGCGACTGTGCCAATGATCTCTGGAAACTTGCGCACACGCCCCGGCCGTGGGCAAAGGAGGCTGAGGTCGAGACGCTGCTCGCAGCGCTGCTTCTCCAATACCGGGCGGCAGGATATTCCGTGAAGCAGGAGGATTCCTTCGAGCCTGTCTGCGCAGGCGATCAGTTGATCACGGCGGGCGCCGAAACCCTTCGCGTGCGCGGCCGCTTCTCCTGCCTCTGCATCGAGAAGAAGGACCGTGCCGAGAGCCACATTCCCGCCGCGATGCGGCTGAAGTACCTGCGCGACAGTTCAGGCGGCTGCAATTTCGATTTTGATCCGTTCCGGCGCCTGCCGCTCACTTGGCACATGAACCTGCCGGGCGAATCGGGCGACGGCATCAACTTCGTCAACAGCCATGTCGTCAACATCGCCAGCGAGACTTCGCCCACGCACGTTCATCCGCGCATCCCGATCGGCGGCGGCCTCGCCCAGAACGAATGTTATCTCGTGCTCGACCCGGACACGCACGGCATCAATACCTACGGACGCGAACCCCACCTTATCGTCTTCCCCGACTTGGGCGACCTGCGCCGCTTCGAGCGGCACCCGCTCCGGCCTGGCTCCTTCGTGTACATTCCCGCGGGAACGGGACACCGGGGGATGGACGCATTTGTCAATGTAATCACCGTGCCAGGCTTCAAACCGCACAACGAGTTCTACATCGATCAGGATATCGGGGAGCAGGGAGGAGGGACGGCGCCGTTCAACGCCGGACTGCGCTCTCTGAAGAACTACTCGGCGCTCGGGGAATTGACCTGAGTCAAAGCGGCAGCATCTGCCCTTTGTCCAGGTGGCGCGTCACGGTTGCGTAGCCCGAAGCCTTCGGATCGTGCGTAACCATGATGATCGTCTTGCCGTAATCCTGATTGAGCTTGCGGAGTATCGTGAGTACTTCCTCTGCGGATTTGGCATCGAGATCCCCCGTCGGCTCATCCGCAAGCACGAGATCCGGATCAGCCACAAGCGCCCGCGCGATGGCCACACGCTGTTCCTGGCCGCCCGAGAGCTGCCGCGGATAGTGCGTCAAGCGATCGCTGAGCCCGACAATGCCCAACGCCGCCTCGATGTGCTCTCCACGCTCTTTCCTCGACAAGCCCGTGAGCAGCAAGGGCATTTCGACATTCTCGTAGGCCGTGAGCACGGGGATGAGATTGAATGACTGGAAGATGAATCCGATATGCTCATTCCGCCACCGCGACAGATCGCGCTCGGACATGTCCGACAGTTCCTGGCCCAGCACGCGGCATTGCCCGCCCGTGGGGTTGTCGAGGCCGGCGATCAGATGGAGCAGTGTGGACTTTCCCGAGCCGGAGGGCCCCATCAGGCATACGAACTCGCCTTGATGGATATCAATGTCGATGTTTTCGAGTGCGGCAACTTCCGTGTCCCCGTGGGCGAAGACCTTCTGCAGCCCGCGTATCTCGATCACCGGTTTCCCGTCGCTTCCAGGCATCCTCTGACTCCTCTACGGCGTTACTGTCACGCGTGCGCCGTCTTTTATCTTCTCCAGCGGATCCACGATCACCTGTTCGGTGCCCGCGAGGCCGCCGGTGATCTCGACGCCCTTGTCCCCTTCGACCCCCGCGGTCACGGCGCGCGCCACCGCCGTATCCTCCGAGACGAGATACACGATGCTCTGCCCGTCCCGATGCACCACCGCACCGCGCGGCACCCACAGGCGTGCGGCGGCGGGCGCGCCGCCGGCCTCCGCCTCTTTGGGCGCGAGGAACGTTACGCGCGCGTTTACGTCAATCTTGATCGTGTCGCTCGGATCAAGTATGCGCACCTTCGCCTGGACGGTTCCCTTCTGGCGGTCGGCCTGCGGCGCAATTTCATCCACCTCGCCGTGATACGTGTTGCCGGGTTCACTGTCGAGTTGTATCTCGCACGGCAAGCCGAGATGCACTTTGGCCAGGCTGTTTTCATTCAGGTCCGTTTCCACTTGCAGGTCCTTGAGGTCCGCCATGGAAACGACCGACGTTTTTGCGCCGCGGGTTCCGCCGAAATTCGTGTTCGTCACGAGTTCTCCGCGTTCGGCGAGTTTCTCGAGTATCGTGCCGCTGATGGGCGCGCGAATCACAGTGTATTCCAGCTGCGCCCGGAGCAATTCCAGTTCGGCCGAGGCCTGTTCGAGCTGGGCTTCCATGGCGGCGATCTCTTCCTTGCGCGGCCCCAGCCGCACCACTTCCGCGCTCTTGCGCTCTTGTTCGAGGCGCGCCTTGGCCACGTCCCGGTTGGCCCGCGCGCGATCAAGCTCCTGCCTCGAGATGGCGCCCTTGCCCGCAAGGGCTTCCACGCGCTTGAAATCGAGTTCGGCGCTGCGCAGAGTGGCTTCGGCTGACTCCGCGGCCGCACGGGCCGCCGCAATCTCTTCCGGGCGCGAACCGGCCTTCAACTCCGCCAGGCGCGATCGAAGCGTGTTGAGCATCGCTTCGCCCGACTTGATGCGCGCCTGATATTCCTCGTCATCCAGGCGCAGCAGGACATCGCCTTCCTGCACGTGATCTCCGCGCTTCACAAGGATCTCTTTGACCCGTCCGATGATCTTCGGGGTTACTTCCACTTTCTGGCGCGGAATGATATAGCCGTTCGAGGTCAGCAGGGCGGCCCCGGTCGTCTCCGAACCCGCTTCCCGCTCCACGCGCGCGGTGCGGACAGCCAGGGCTGCATTCGACTTTGCGTAGTAGAAGTAAGCCCCGGCGCCGGCCGCCAGCAGCATCGCCAGCGCGAACCACAACGCGCCGCCGCCCCGGGCCCTGCGCCGCCCCTTTTCAATCTTCAGCATCGACAATTGCCTGTCCAAATTCGACATGGAACCCGTCTCTCAGAGTTGTCTCAATGCGGTCAGTGCCGTCTGGCGCGATGCCGCCCAAGCGGGGAAGAAACCGCCCGCGAGGCCCATCGCCACGGCAAACGCCATGCCCTGCAGCATCAGGCCGGGGGTGATCGCGAAGTAAAACACGACTTCGCTGAACGTGGCGAAGTTCGTCGTGCCCGTCGCCAGGCCGTTGATCGGCAGCGCGAGCAGGCATCCGACTATGCCCCCGCATAATGCCAGCAGCACGGATTCAATCAGGAACGACGCGAGCACCGCCATCGGCGTGAATCCCAGCACGCGCAACGTGCCGATTTCCCGCGAGCGATTGGCCACGCGCGAGTACATCGTGTTCATGCCGGCGAAACTCGCGCCCACGGCCATAATCGCCGCCAGGAAGACAGCGAAGGCCTTGATGGGTTTGGCCGTCTTCGTCTGCTCCTCGTAGTACAACTGCTCGCTCTTGGCCGTAAGCTTGACCCGGCGATCTTCTTCCACGAGCGTCTTGAGCGAGCCGACGGCCGCGCGATCCACCGCGCGCACGAGCACCGAACTGTACGCATCCCGGTCGAATTCCTGCATCACTTCCTGATAGTCCGCCCAGATCTCGGAGTCGAATGCCGTGCCTTGTGCGTCGAAGACGCCCACGATTGTCCATTCCCCGCGGCCGAGGCGCGTGCGCTCCCCGAGTTTCAAGCCCTGGAAGCGCTCCGCGATGCGCTTGGAAACGACGGCCTCGCGGAGACCCGGGGTGAACATGCGCCCCGAAACAAGGCGGAGCGCCGGGTGTATCTTTAGGCTCAGGGGATGCATGCCGCGGATTTGTACATTGCTCGCCTTCCCGTCCGTCGCGCGCGGCTTGTTCACCAGCGTCAGCACTTCCGGAGACGCGAGTGGTTCGCCGGTCTCGTCCTTGGCAATCCCCCCGTAGTTCCGAATCGTCTGATACATGTCCTTGGCCACCTGGCTCTGGCTTTCCGATTCCACGCCCGGGCGCAGGATAATGACATTCAGCGGATTACCCGTGGTCGTCAGGGCCTGTTCGACGCCCCGCGCCAGCGACATGACGATGATGAACGTGGCGATGACGAGCCCGAACGTGACGCCCGCGACGAGCGTTGTCTTCCACCGGGCCACCAGATGCCGCAGGTTGTATTTCAGCGGAATGAGCATGGCTACTCGATGCTCCGCATGGCCGAGACGATATTCATGCGGGCGGCCTGGACCGCGGGTACCAGCCCCGAAATCAGGCCGATCCCGACCCCCGCCGCAATCGTGAGCGCATACGTCGCCACCTCGGGACGGAACTTGTCCAGGAACCCGTTGCTCACGCTGTTCAGATCCACGAAGCGCAGCGATTCCGCCATGGCGATTCCCAGCACCGTGCCCAGGCCGGCGATGAAGAAGGCCTCACCCAGAATCAGCCGCACCACCACGCCCCGCGGATAGCCAATCGCGCGCAGGATGGCCACCTCGCGCAGGCGTTCCCGGACGGCCATCGACATCGTGCTGACGGACACCAGGAGCATCGTAAACATGACCACGAGCGCGACCGATGCAATGATGTTCTTCACATTCCCGAGCATGCTCACAAAACCGAGCACGAAGGCCTTCTCCGTTTCAGTCTTGGTTTCGTACGGGGAGTTGCGGAACAGCGCATCCACGGCCTCGGCGACGCGGGGGACGGCTTCCTTGCTTTTCACCTTGATGGCGAAACAGCCCACTTGGTTCAGCTTGTTCATGGCTTCGTTCAGGTAGTCGTAACGCAGGTAAAAACTGTTCTGGAACTCGGCGGAGGTGTATTCACCCACGATCGTGAATTCGAGATCCACCGGGAAGATCGACCCCAGCAACGTGATCTTGTCGCCCACTTTCCAGCCGAACTTGTCCATCAGATCCTTGCCCGATATCGCGGCGGTCCGCTCCGCCTTGAATCGGGCCAGTGCCTCCGGCGACACCTTCTGCTCCGAATAGATCTCGAAGAGATGCTCGGGATCGGCCGCAAAATTGGCGAAGAAGTTGTTCGTATCGCGGTAGAAAAAGTTGCACCACTGGAGGGGGGTCACGAGCTCCACCTCGGGAAGCTCCCGGATCTTGTCGCCATAGGCGATCGGCATGAACTCCGCCAGCGACGTGCTGCGCCGCACGATCAGCCGGAGCGCCGCTTCGTCCTGAGTCACCGGATTGAGAAGGCCGTTGAGGACCGTCAGCAGGAAGAGGAGCAGAAAGAGCGAAAACGCGATGCTCAACATGGTGAGTATCGCGCGCCGCTTATTGCGAAACACGTTGCGTATGATGAAGCGAAAGAGACTCATGGCCTTCCGGTGCGCGGGATGCGCAACTCGCACCCCTTATGCCCCGTAGAATAGGAAATCTGGTGCTGTTTGTCAAAAGAAACCGGCTTCACTCAGGGTTTTGCGCCGCAGACCACCCGGAATCCAACATTGAATACGGGTTGCCACGGATCGTAGCCAAGCCGGAACGCCGCCGTCGCGCGTTTGGGCCGATCGTACCACGAACCTCCACGCACCACGCGCCGCACGGAAACCTCCGTGTCGTTGCGGCCGTCCTGCTCGTCGTAGGGGTAAGAACGATACGCAGAGCGCGTCCATTCCCATACGTTTCCGTGCATGTCGTGCAGTCCCCAGGCATTGGCGGCGTACTTCCCGGCCGGCGCCGGAAGAAATGCGCCGTCGTCGAATCGGCTGTCCTGAGGCACCCAATTGTCATAGGGTCCGGGATTCTCCAAAAGATTCACCTGAACGTACGTGTTCCGCGCGAACTCGCGCAGGCGCGCATCGCCCAAGTTCGCATACGGCGAGAAATCCGTATCGTAGCCGCCGAAGGAGAACGGCCCCGTGCTTCCCGCGCGACAGGCATATTCCCATTGGGCCTCGCTGGGCAACGAATACGCCTCGCCCGTTCGCTCCGAGAGCCATCGGCAAAACGCCATTGCCTCCGTCCATGAAATGCGCACGACGGGCTGCTTCGGCGCATTGACCGCGTATCCGCGAATGCCGAACTGATACGCATGCATGGGCTCCACGCCACTGTCATGCTCCGCGTCGAAGCAGGCATATTGCTCATTGGTGACTTCACAGGCGCCCAGCCAATAAGGTTCTTTGAAGGCCATCCGCGTGGCAGGGCATTCCCGCTCGCCGCCCATCGCGCATTCCCCCGCCGGAACAAGCACGAAGTCCATCGACACGCCGTTCCCGAGTTCCACGGAACGTGTGGCGCCGCTGGGCGCCGCCGGTTGCGCGCCGGGCGCTGAAGCGGCAGCCGGCTCCGGAACAGGCTCCGCTTGCAGGACGGCCGGCGGCAGATGAAACTCCGTTTCCGCGATCGCCTCGTGGTCCACATCGACCTTCGCATACTTCCTCATGAGTTCGCGACGGCGGTCTGCCGTTTTCTGAATCTTGCCGCCAACCATATCCGTCCATCGCGCGTGGAACGGCGCGTTGAGGTCAATCCAGGTCGTCAGGCGATCCCAGGCCTCCTCGTCCAGAACAACGCCGTGATGGCCCTTCTCCAGGAGTTGGAACAGCTCGGTCGTGCTGGCGTGGAATTCCATGGGCGCAAGCAGGTGATAGTCGCTCTCGATGCCGGGACGCCGCACGAAGCGATGGAGCGCGGCATAGGCCACGGAGAATTTGCCGGCCACCTCTGGCGAGCCGCTGCCGGGGAACGCGCTCTTCCAGTCCTTGATGTACTCGCTTCCTCGGAGATCGGGCCGCTCCTTCGCGCTTCCGTCGTGGCACGACACACAGTAGTGGTCGAGCACGGGCTGCACTTCGCGCGCAAAACCGAATCCCCGGGCCGGGCCGCGCCACGGAGTGATCCGGTTCGCAGGGCGCCGGGCCGCCAGCGTTGTTCTGCTTGGGGGGGTCGAATTCTGTTGCTCGTGGCAACCCACGCAGGAGACGTTTTCGCCGGGCATGCCCGTGAACCAGCTCCGCATGAGCTGCAGCGCGCGTCCCTGCGCGTCCAGCGGCTGCAGGGCGATGGGGGTGTTGGCGGGGACTTTGAACAACGCGGAACCGTCTTCTTCGACCGGCACTGTCCCGAGGATACGCTTGATGTCCCACGGGCCGTCCATGCCAATCGTTCCCAGCAAACCGCCCGTCTGGCGATAGGCGAATCCATACGAAAACACCCGCAGGGATTTGACTGTGCCGCGCGGCACGCCGCGGAGGCCGACGCCCGCATACACGTCGGCAAGATACACACTTGCCTCCGTATCGTCCAGGCGCACTTTATCCGCGATAATCGGGGGCGTGGGCGTTGCGCGCAGCGGAATGGGCTCGAAGAGGACAGAACCTGGTTCTTCGTGTAACAACAACAGATTGTCGAACACATCGACAAGATAGATGCCCCACAGCGAGGAGGGACCCGGCTGGCACGCGGCCAGCAGATACTTGTCGCTCAGGGGATAGGGATGCAGGAATTTCGGCCATGAATTGTCCGCGAGATTGTCCACGACCACGGGCTCGACAGGCTTCCCGTAGCCGGGAATGCGCTGCACGGCACCGTCCGCCTCGCGGCGGCCCCGCGCGGGATCGAGGATGGCCAATTCGCCCATCCGGGCCACGCCGTGATGTCCCGTGATGATGGCGGCGACCGCGGTCGGGTGGTTCGGAATGGGACGCGCAAACATGACGGCGGTCGGCCAGTAGGAATTGCTTCCATAATATTCCACCTGCTCCGTGCCGTCCGGATTCATGTGGAAGAGCAGCCGGGTGTTCGAATGCGGCAGGTCCGTGTACTCCCAGCGCGTATAGAGCACCCGGCCGTTGTTCAGCACGGCCGCGGACCAGTCATGATCCTGATCGAAACACAGTTGCCGGACGCCCGATCCGTCCGCGTTCATGATGCAGAGATTGGCCACGCTGTCACTGCCGAAGACGCATGGCACCCCCTGATAATTGGCGGTGGAAGCATAAATGATGCGCCCATCGGGAAGGTAGCATGCATCATAATTGTCCACATCATCTTCATCGCCCGGGGTCACCTGGCGCAGGCCGGACCCGTCCGTGCGCAGTTCCCAAATCTGGCTTCGTCCATGGGAACCCGGCATGGAGAACAGCAGGCGGTCTCCGTCGAAATGCAGATCGATGTCGCCCACGAACAAGGATTTCTTCGGCCGGAAGAGCGTCTCCAGACTGCCCTCGGGCCGCATCGGCGACAGTACTGCGATCTCGTTCTCGAACTGGTCCAACGGAAGCGAGCAATTGCCCTGCCAGTTCTGCGGGAGGCCCAGCGCCGGACTCTTCGCATCGCGCCTGATGAGCAAGAGCCGGTCAATAGAAGTCAAGAGCGGATTCGCCATCAGGGCCTCGCGCTGCAGCAACACGATCTCCGCCTGGAGAGAAGCGTCCGGTGTCGTGGATGCCGCAAGCCGCTGCTCGATCGCGGAGATCTGCTCCAGATACGCGGGCCCCTTGAGATAGGTCTCCGGGTAAGCCGCTGAGAGATCCGTGACCGCCCGGCGAAGCGCCTCCAGATTGGGTTCGGGCATCTGCGCCGCGCTCAGCATCGCACTCAGCGCAAGCGGCAACACGATGAGGAAGCGACGTCCGTGCAAATTCCTTCTCATCGTCCTGCAACTCCTGTGGCGAGTCCAATTACACACTGGGCGCCCGTAACTATAGTCGAGCTGTCGCCGCGCACGCAACGAATTGCGCGGCCGGCCACGGGGCCGCGGATGCATCGATGAAGACATCCGGCGCAGCATCTGTTCGCGTCACAAGAAGATGGCAGCGTTGCGCTCCACGACCCGATCAAGAATCTCGTCGCCGGTCTTGCCGCGGAACGATCAGCTTCAGCTCACAGATCCTTGACGCACCGGAAACCAAGTGTGGAGCAGCGATCGAGCCCGGGCCACATCAGCAGAAATTTTGCATGGCTGTCGCAGGGCTGCGGCCCGCCGGCGAAATACCAGATGCTGCCCTCCGCCTTGAAATAGGAGCCGCCGCGGAGGATCGCAAAGCGGGTGTGCCCGTCATCGCGTTCGCTCTCCGTCCATTCCCACACGTTCCCGCTCATGTGATAACAACCGAAGGGGCTCCGTCCTTCGGGGAGCGATCGCACCGGCATCGGCCCACCGGAGCTGTTGCACTTCGCCGCGTCGAAAGCCGCGCCCCACGGCCATGTTCGCCCGTCTTTTCCCTGTGCAGCGAAGTGCCATTCCGGTTCCGTCGGCAACCGCTTGCCCGCCCAACGCGCATACGCCCGCGCATCTTCAAGATCCACGTACACGACCGGCAGCTCCGCGATCTCCGGCGGCATCACCCCGTCCGGCCAATGTTTCAGGAAGTTCTCCGGATGCTTCGGGCGATACGCGCTTGCTTCCAGGAAACGTTTGAATTCCGCATTGCTCACTTCTGCTTCGTCCACGTAGAAGCCGGGCGTCTCCGCGCTGTAGTAGTGCGTCAGGTTCTGTTCGAAAGGCGATCCCCAGAGGAAATCCCGCTCCTTTTCCGCGGGCGTGCCGGGGTCGGGATAGCACCCGCATTCCCGCCGCATGTGCGTGAGATGCATGCTTACAGTCCCGCCCGGAATCCGTGTCATGCCCGCGGGCGCTTGCCCGTCCGGAACGGGCGTTGTGGATGCAACCGGGCGGGCCGGCGTCGTGGAAACCGCGTGATTCCGCGCATCGTTTTCCGCCTCCGCATATCCGCCCCGATGCAACAACGCCGCAATGCGCGGGTCCTCTTCGGCCGCCACCGCAATGCAGCCAAGCCGTTCCACGGAACCCGTCACGCGCCAAGTGGCTCCGGCGCCCTCAAGCCGCGCGGGAACGCCGTTCCAGAGATCGAAGACGCGTCCCGGCCCCTTCGGAATCTCAAGCAGCGCCGCATCCTGGAGGGGCGCCCCCGTATTCCGCAGCGTGTAGAGCGTGACATCCTTGCCCGGCCAGCGATGTGCCTGGAGGTGTGCGCACAGTGTGGGGGAGAAGGGATCCCAGTCTTCGCTCGTAAACAAGTCCGGAAACGTGCGGAGAATGGCCGAGGCGTGCCGCCAGTAGCCGCGGTCCCGGGCGGTCCAGGGATTGTACGTGCCAAAGACGTTCTCCCAAATCAGGATGCCGCTGCCATTGAAGAATGCGGTCTCGATCTCCTCATGATGATCCGGATCCCAGCGGCGGATCTGATGCTGCATGTGCCGGGGCTCGATCCACTTCAGATGCAGCAGCCCCGGCGGGTTCGGGTCCTGGAGTCCTTGCGCCCACGACGCGTTGCACAGCGACAACTGGCCGATGGCGGGATGCCCTTCCGGGGCAAAGACCACGCCGGGCCTCGCGGCGTCCAGAGTGCTCCGCAGCGTCTTGCTTGCCGCGATCATCGTATCGAGGAAGATGCCATCCGCATCGATAGCGGACACGAGCGCAGCAAGCGCCTCCTCGTCGCGTTTGCCCGTACGTTGCGTGCACTGATCCCATGGATTGTAGTCAATGAAGACCCGCACCCCGCGACGATGAAACTGCGCGGTGACCTGGCGCAAGCCTTCGAGTCCGCCGGGCATATCCCGATAGAAATCGAACTGATTTCGCTGATCCAATCCGATGCGCGGATAAGCTTGCCACAGCAACACCGCATCATATCCGCCAAAGGCGCGTTGGCCGTCCTCCAGAAACGCATCGAGGTTGTAGCCCTTGTCCGGATCATAGAGGGAGCGATCATAGAGAAACGTGAAATGACAGGCGAAGATCCCTGACGCCCACTTCAGATCCTCGCGCTCGTAATTGCTGCGATCGAGTCCGGCTGGCCAAACCTGTGCCGCGGCGTGCACCAGTCTCGCGTTGCGCGGTTCATCCGCCACGCGGAATTGCACCGAACGGATTTCCAGCTTCCCCTTCGCGGCGTTGTGCGTGCCGTCCATGCCAACGATGGGGCGCCACGCGTGCTCTACTTTTGACAATGCGGGCGCCTGCAGTGCCGCCTCAATCCAATGCCAGTGGCCGTCCTCCGGGATGGACAGCGTCGCCTTCACGCCGCTCCAACCGGCCCACACGCCGTTCACGGCGTCTATCTCATCAAGGGCGATGCATAATTCATTGTTGCCTTCAAGCCAGCGCGCCTCGACACGGACCTGGAACAGATCGCCGGGCGCCAACGCCAGAGCCTTGGCCAGCAGGTTGTCCAGGCGGAGCCAGGCGCGCACGCCGTCGAATTCCATCACGACACACGGAGCGCCGCGGCCCGTGCGGGTAAGATCGCGATAGCGTTGCAGCGCCTCCAGCCAGGCCCCGCGGTCCTGTCCCGGCGCGGGTCCCGCAATGAACGCATCATTCATCCGCAGCCCGGGCATGTCCTGTAGCCGCCAGTGGCACCCCTCGTTTGCGTTGAAGGTTTCCGGCCCAAAAGGCAGCGATTCTTGTGGCGCTTGCGCCAGAAGGCAGGCGGTGGCCGCAATCAGGAGAAACATGGGTCAATCTTCCCTTACTCGTTCCCGGAGTACAGCAGAAAGTCCCCGAAAACGCAAGCGCCGTTTGCCTTCCTATTGCGGCGATCGTCCGTGGAGGCGTATCCTTGGCCGAAGCGGAAATGTATTCTTGAAGGGGAAACACGGCGATGAAAACGCGGATCGGTTTTTGGGCAGGCAGTGTGTTGTTGTTTTGCGCGGCCGCTTCGGCGCAGACAGTGCCGGTGCCGAACCCCTCCTTTGAGCAGGGTGAAAGCGCGCCCGCTCAATGGACGCTCTCCGGGGGAAGCGGCTCCTGGATTGGCGAAGCGTTCGAGGGCCAACATGCCATCGCCGTAACCGGAACCGGGGCCGCCGGCGAGAGCAACTACTGGCGTTCGGATCAACTCGCGCTGGAACCCTTCACGGTTTATTGCCTTCGATTCAAAGCACGGCGCGTCTCCGGCGCGGGGGGCTGCCCCATCAGCGGACCCGGTTTCTGCAATCGCGACCTGAGTGATCTCTCCAATGACTGGATGCCCTATTCGTCCGTCTTCATCACCCCGACGGATCTGACGCCGGATCAGAACTGGATTCGTTTTGGACAATGGGAGGTGAACGGAACGATCGCCTATGATGATGTCGAACTGCTGCGTGCGCAGCCTGTCTACGTCAAGACGCGCGGCATCACCCTGGGAGAAGGCGAACGCGTCGAGGGCAAGGCCTATTCGTTTGTGGCCCCCTTCTCCGGCGCCTCCTTCAATCAATCCCGGCCCCTTGCCGTGAATCGATGCGGGTTCAATGCGCCGCGCTTCACGTTTGATCGCGCGAGCGAACTGGTGTTCCGTCACGACGTGGGGCACGTCAAGCAATCCTCTGCCCGGGTTGAAGTGAATGTCGGCCTGTACAGCGGCGGCGCCCTGCTGGTTCAGGCGAGTGCCGATGGCCAATCCTGGGAGGGCTTGGGGAGCATTGACGGGCAGCGCAGCGCCTCATTCGATGTCCCCCCGGGACTTCTCCCGGTTGGACAGATCTGGGTGCGCCTTTCGATGCAGGCCGGGAATGCGCCCGGCGCGTTGCAGGTGCATGGCTATGCCTATCACGCCACGTTGGAGAAGGATCTCGGGAAACTGGAAGGCAAGACCCAGTTCCTGGCCGTGCCCCAAACGGACCCGCGCCTGCAAGTCCTCATCGAGAGCGTGGGGGACGCTGTGCCGGGCGGCACGAATACCTTCGTCGCAGATGTGCTGAACTTGACGAATCAGACGATCACGCTGTATCCCGCACTTGTCGTAACCGCGGGAAATGGCGAGGCCGCCCGGGCGGAAGGCACGCCTCAGTCCATTCGCAGAACCTTCGGCACGTACCGCGCCACTGACAGCGAACCGGGACTCTATGCGGCCGCGCGCGTGCGGATTCCGTACGACATGCCAGGCGCGGGCGTGATTCGGATGGAGTTCTCGCTCGGTTCCCAGACCCCTTATCAGGCCGAAACCGCTTTCTTCCTGTCCAGTCTCTACAGCAGCGGCTATGGCGAGATACTGCCGCAAAGCAACGAGCGCGCCGGACTGTGGTGGGCTTCTTCCGGCTGGAAGATCAGCCGGAACCGGCCCCTCCCAAAAGTGCCTTGTCCCGCGATGCGGATCAAGACCGCCAGAAACGAAGCGGAGGCCGCGCAACTCGTCGTGCGCCCGCAGCAGACGCTGACCGGATTCACCGCCACTGCCGAAGCGCTCGCCGGCCCGAACGGCGCGGTGCTCCCGTCTTCAAGTGTCGAAGTGCTGCGGGTGCGTTATGTGGACGTCGCGCAACCCACAGACAGCACGGGCGCCGCAGCCCCATGGCCTGACCCGTTGCCGCCCCTCAAAGGCCCGATCGATCTCGAAGCGGGCAGTAATCATCCACTCTGGGTCCGCGTCAAGCCCCCAGCCGATGCGGCGCCTGGAGCCTATGCGGGCGTGCTCCATCTCAAGGCCGAGGGCTACGCCGCGGACGTGACGCTGGATGTCACGGTCTTTGATTTCACTTTGCCCGAACGAATGGCATGCACCACCGCGTTCGGCTTCGGAATGGACCGCGTCTTCCGATATCATCAGGTCTCGGATCCCGCGCAGCAGCGGCAAGTCTATGACGCGTATCTCGCCGCCCTGGCGGCGCATCACATTGGTCCCTACAATCCTGCCGCCCTGGACCCCTTCGGCGTGACGTGGCCCGCGCTCCCCTGTGCGGGCGGCGTGCGCGATCGAGGGGAGAAGCATGGGGGAGAGAGCGCCCTCCGTGTGGAGGACGGCAATCCCCGGGGGGCCGTCTCCGCGCACTTCGAGCGGCTCGTGCCCATCCCGGAAAAAGGGGTCAAGCTTCAATGCTGGATCAAGACGCAAAACGACGGCCAGCAGGCCCTGCTCTCGCTGAGCCATTATGATGCCGGCGGCGCATGGATGAGCGGCCGGAACAACGACATCGTTGTGCAGGGCAGTGGCCAGTGGCAGCCGTTCGAACAAGTCATCACGCAGTTTCCGGAAGGCGCAACCCAATTCCGCCTTTCGTTGTCCCCCGTGTTGTACGTCGAAGACGGATCCACTGTCGGGACCGCCAGTTTCGATGACCTGCTGCTTTCCGATGCGGGCTCGGGCGCGCCACTGATTCAAGACGGATTTGAACCGCTCACCGCCGAACAACTCACGCCGGCCTTTGACTGGAGCGCTTGGGATGCCGCGATGCAGCGCGCTTATGACACGTATCATTTCAACGCTTTCTGCGTCCCCATTCCGGGCTTGGGCGGCGGAACCTTCTACGAACGCAGCGAGCCGTCCTTGCTCGGCTATGGCGAAGATACGCCCGAGTACAAGACGGCCTTCTCCAATTATGGTCGCCTCCTCGAGGCCCACCTGCGGGAGAAGGGCTGGATTAAGGACAGCTACGTCTACTGGTTCGATGAACCCGATCCGAAAGACTACGATTTCGTCATGAACGGCTTCCGCAAGATAAAAGAAGCCGCCCCGGGCGTCGGACGCATGCTGACAGAGCAGGTCGAGCCCCATCTCGTCGGCGGGCCGAACATCTGGTGCCCGCTCACGCCGGAATTCAGGCAAGGCCTTGCGGATGAACGCCGCGCCCAGGGCGACCGCTTCTGGTGGTACATCTGCACCGGACCCAAGGCGCCCTATGCCACTCTCTTCATCGATCATCCCGGAACGGAGCTGCGCGTCTGGCTCTGGCAAACCTGGCAGCGACGCATTGAAGGCGTGCTCATCTGGGAGACCTCCTACTGGACCAGCGAGGCCGCCTATCCCGACCCGGACCATCCGCAGAATCCCTACGAAGACCCGATGGGCTGGACTGTCGGCTACGGAATTGCCCCCGGAAGCAAGGCCCCCTGGGGGAACGGAGACGGACGCTTTCTCTATCCGCCGGAAGCCGCGGCCGACGGCAATCCCCCCGCGCCCGTGCTCGATCCCCCCGTCGACAGTTACCGCATCGAAATGCTTCGGGACGGGATCGAAGACTATGAGTACTTCGCGCTCCTCGACCGCCTGATGGCGAAACACGCGGCCAGGTTGAAGCCCGAGGAGCTTGCGCAGTACAAGGCCCTGCTCGAGGTCCCCAAGGAAGTCACTTCCGACCTCACTCACTTCACGACGGACCCTGGCCCCATCGAGCAACGCCGCGAGGCCCTCGCCCGCGCCATCGAGATCGTGAGTAAGCTCTAGCCCGTTGCCTCTGTTCGGCTGCTACGGCCCGCTTTGTCCCAGCGCGGCGAGGCAATCGAGGATCTTCACGCGCGCCGCGTCCGCCAGCGAACGATCCGTGCTGCCGCTGAACCACAGGATGACCGCGTCTTTGCTCGCAACCTGTTCCGGCAATTCGGCAAGCAGCTTCTTCGCCTCGTCGATTGGGCCACCCGTCACACCCCGGGCCGCGGCCCCGTTCACCGCATCCTGCAACATGGCCAGATACTCGTAATCTTCAAGCCCCTCGCGGCACGCTTCCATCTGTTTTCCGGGAGTAACTGTCGTGGCGTCCAGGAATAGCGGCGTGTATGCCGAACGGGGAAGCAGGTATTCGTTCCACGACGAGGCCCCGCCGCCGTCGCCAAACGCCCAGAAATAGGAGGCCGTCGCCCCATAGCGCCAACAATCCCAGCCCTGAAGCCGATAATAGCGATACGGATCGAGCAGACGCGCCGGGCCGCTGCACGAGTAGAACTCGAGCGTGGCGCCGCGCGCGTGTTGCTGCAGGAAGACCTCGCGATACGCCTGATCCGCGCCCAGAAAGATCTGACGATTCGGACACAAGACGTGGCAAGCCTCAAGCATTTCCGGATTCGACTTGCCCATGTCGTGGTAAATCGGATCTTCCCATACGCGGAGGCCCGTGTTGGATGCGCGCACGGCCTTCGCCCACGCGAGAATCACGGCATCCTGCTCCGGCTCCTGCGGCTCATCCACGAGCAGCAGCGCCAGTTGTTCGGGCTTCAGTCCGGCGCCGCGGAGATGATCCGCCCAGAACGCGCACCACGCCTTCACCGCCGTCTCGAACTCGGGCGTGCCCATCGTGAAACTGCCGAGTTGCTTTCCCACCGCCGGAAACACGCAATACTGCGCCGCATCCGGCCACAGCTTCTGCCATGAATCGAAAGCCGTAGTGTCGGGCGGAGTCTTCAGCGTGCCCGCGGCATCATATTCGCCAAAGGGGAGGACCGCGCCGGTCGCCCACGGAGAATCCACGTAATGCTCTCTCAAATGTTGAATCAACAACCCGCGGTTCTCCGGCGTGACCTGATACATGCTCGGCTGATCCGTGTAGTCCCAGCCGCCGAAATGCAGGCGCGGCCGATCGGGAAAGCGCATCGGATAGATCGTTACCGCGAGCGGAACTTCAAGGGCCGTGTCTCCGTCCCGTATTTGCACGGCCCCTTCGTAGCTTCCCGGCGCAAGGTCCACCGGGTGAAAGGTGAGCCACACCTGGCGCGTCAGTCCGGGCTCGACCGCGATTCGAAAGGCGCCGTCATGTAGCGGGGCCGCGGGCAGCGCCGCCGCCACCGGCTGGCCACTCGCGGTATCCGTCCACGCAACTTCCTGCATCGTAATCCACGGAGGATTCTCGCCCCCCGGCAATCCCGAGATTCGCAACGACACCGCCTTGCTTCCCGCCTCCGCATTCGACAGGTTGAATGCCGCCGAGCGAAATTCGTTCGGCATCATTTTCATCTCAATCCGGAACTGGGCCGCTTTGGGAGGATCCAGCAGCAGGGGAAGCGGATCCCACGCGCCGTAGGGCCACGCCAGCAAGGGCTTGCAGCCCGATGCGCGCCACAGGGCGGCATGAACGCCGAATATTCGCGCGTGTCCCGCGTTCAACGGCAGCACGGCCCGAAACTCGTCCCCGTACTGCTTCGGGATTCGCTTGGCGGCCATGAGCACGTCGTCGAGTTCGTTCAGCAGGCGCTTGCGCACCCGCCGCGGCAATCCGGACCCTTCGACCTCGCGCAGCACCGCCGCCGCATCCCGCTGCATCCGGCGCATCACCGCCCGCCGTATCCTCAACTCGCTGATATAGTCGGTGAGGTCGGCGACACCCTGGCCGTTCAGCGGCAACGCCGTCCATTCCGGTGCGCCGGCAAAGACTTCGATCTCGTCCACGAAGATGAAAGGCGACCCCTCGACAACCAGGGCCACATAGCGCCCGTGTGTTTTCAGCGCGTCCGTCTGGAAGCGGTGCGTGGCATAAGCGCCGGGCGGCGGCCCCTGTTTTGCGGACAAAGACACCAGTTCCCCAACTTCGTGATAGCGCTTGTCCTGCCCAGCGGTCAGGAGATAGATCGATTCCGGCCAGGTTACCCCGGCCATGCCCGCCGCCGTGTTGTACGATACCCCACGAATCGGACGGACCACGCCCAGGTCTATCGTGATGATGATCGGCTTCGTCCCGCTCCAGCCCACAGTGCTCGCTTGGGTCCAGAAGTGACCCTCCGTATAGACTCCGTCCGTGAGCTGCACCGCATCGCCTGGCTCCGTGCAATGCGCGTAGTTGGGCGCGGGCGCAAGTGTGTACGGGGCGCCCAAAGCGATATTCTCGGGGGCCGCGCCGCTCGCCGCCGCGCACAGCATTCCCGCGATCAATAGTGTTGCGTGCATCGGCTATTCCCTTTCCAGTTCTCCCGGTCAGGGTAGCACGGCCATAATGGCCTCGGTCAAGGCGCCGAATGACGAGGCTACAGATGTGCGCTGGGCAACAACTCCGAAACATCCTCCCAGATGGGCGCCAGTTCCGTCGGCGTGTGCGTGCCCGGCTCGCTCTCCAACACTTGCTCGCGACAAAGCATGTACGGCGCCGGGAATGTGGGATGGGCGCAGTGCAGCGCCCACAGGCGCACGTGCCCGGGACTGCTCGCGGAGATCCCGTATTGTCCGTTCTTGCTGAGGCACGCCGGCGCGCGGCCGCCCAGCGTGCGTAAACACTGGCCCAGTTGCAGATCCCAAAGTTTCAGTGTTCCGCCAATGCTTGCGGACAGGCCGAAGCGTCCATCGGCCGTGACGCTCACCGAGGCAACTTCGCTGCTGTGGCCGTGGAACGAACGCAGCAGCCGCTTGTCCTCCGTGTCGCACAACTTCACTTTCGGCCCGGCGCCCACAAGGGCCAGGCGCGGATTCCCGCCCATATCCAGGGCGCCTATCGTGTTACTGTTGCCGAGAATCGTCTCCAGGCATTTCCCGTCATGCAGGGACCATATCTTTATGAGTTGATCCAGTCCGCCGGACGCTGCCGTGCGCCCGTTGGCACTCACCGCAACACAGGTCACTCCGGCCGCATGGCCTTCGCACACGTTCAGGCATTCCGCCAAGTGGGCATGCCAGAATCGCACGGTGCCGTCGTCTCCGCCGGAAATCACCCGTTTCCCGTCCGTCGTGAAGGCCGCACAGCGAACCGGGCCCTGGCGGCATTCCAGCGCGTGCACGCACGTGCCATTCTCGACACTCCACAGGTAGATCGTTCCGTCTTCTCCGGCTGTGAGCGCCAGCTTCCCGTCCGGACTGAAGCCGGCTGCCGTCACGCGGCCCTCATGCGCATCAAGCACCGCCAGGCATTTCCCCTGCGCAAGATCCCACAGCCGCGCCCGGCCTCCCAGGCACCCTGTGATCGCATGGAGGCCGTTGTGGGACAGCGCAACCGCCGTCACGGGCGTGGAATGCGCGCGGAATTCCCCGATCATGCGCTTCGCGTGAGGTTTCTTGTTCTGGGCGATCGCCAGCGCAAACGCCACATCCCGTTCCCGGTTCGACAAGTGCGCGATGCTCTCCAGGATCTTCAGGGCCGACTTGCAGTCGCCCATCTCAACCAGCGCGCGGGCCAGAAAACAGCGTGGACGCCAATCCCGTTTCCGCGTCTCACACATCCGATACAGGGAATGAAACAGGCGCAAGTCGGTCATTGTCCCGCGCCACCAGGCGTGCAGCAGACGGTTGTACTGCGTTTCGAGATGCTTCGGATTCTGCGAGAGCACCTTGCTCCAGAGGATTTCAGACTCCTCGTCCTGCCCCAGATCCAGCAGCGACACCGCCCGGTTGTTCAGACGATCCGGACCCAGCCCGTTCGCCGTCGGGTCCTCGCGGGGGTACGGCGCACCCATGACCTCCTCAAAGACCTGCTTGAGCACTCCGGCCACCACCAGCATGTCCTTCGGCCGCTGCGAGGAGTCTTCGTTGAAACACCAGGCCAGAAGGTCGGCCAGCATGTCCGGAATTCTCGGAATCTCCGGACGCGGGGGGCCCTGAGACACCAGGCGGTCCAAGGCGGCCCGCGCATCGCACCCATGTTGCCACATGGCCCCGCCGCAGAACACCGCCAGCATGGACAACGCCCAGCTCCACACGTCTGATTGTGCTGTGACGATCTCCGGCTGCTCGTGTTCCGGCGATCGGAAGAGGGGCGTTCCCACCGGACACTGTTCGCCATCGGACTCGGAATCACTTTCCCCCGCCAATTTCGAAATGCCGAAATCCGTCACTTTCACCCGGCCGTCGTTCGCCAGCAACACGTTGTTCGGCTTCACGTCCAGGTGAATGACGCCGGAGCGATGCGCGTGGTACAACCCCCAGGCAAACTGAATGCCAATATCCAGGATGCGCGGCAACGAGGCTTGCGGGCCCCCGAAATACAACCACCGCTTCGTGATCTGGCGGCCCAGATTGCTGCCTTCCACATATTCCGCGAAAATGCGCGGCACGCCCCCCAGTGCGCGCACATAATGACAGCAAACCGTGTTCGGATGCGGTTCGAGATTAATCCACGTCTGGCATTCCTTCACGAAGCGATCCACCCACTCCGGATAGCGCAGCACCTTCGACAGGGGGCTCTTCACCGCCAAGTCCGTATTCCAGCCGCGGTGATATACCCGATACACCACCCCCATCCCGCCGCTGCCCAGGGTCCCCATCACCTCATACAAATCCGCTATCAGGTCGCCCGTCTCCCAGTTCGGGGGGGCTTCCGCATCCTCAAAACACCGGAACACATTCTTGTCCGCCGGACTCAGCGGTGGCTGAACGTTGTCGGCGCTGACGTAAATCGGGTACTGGCAATTCTTACATCGGCACAGGCGCCCGAAGTGCCGTCGCCGCACCCGCATCGTATGCCCGCAATGGCATTGGACCGAATAGCGGGTTTTTTCATATTTATCGACGGACATTCCCCTGAGACCCCTTTTTCAGCCATTCTGTCTGGTCGTTTAGCCGTCTGCTCCTATGAACAAAACAAACGCCCTCAGTCCCGGTGGGTGCGCGGATGTGGCCTGGTTTCCCCTAAGGCCGCCTTACAATCCCCTGAAGGCGTCCGCACCTAAGTTCACTCACCAAAATCGAGTATAGCAGGAAAACCCTCTTTCCGCAAGGGCGCTGTACTTACCGGTGGGTGATTCCCGGGCTTGGGATGCCCGCAAGAAGACAGGGCATATATGGCCTGACGCCGCCCATGAACGGGTACAACATGCAGACAGCACCGCCTGCTCGGAGGCAACGCTTATGTGCGCTCCAGGGGCTTCCCGCCGGCATGCCCCGCATTCAGGTTACGCATCCAGCGAGCGGCGGATGGCTGAGGCAAGTTCCTGGTTGGAAAAGGGCTTTTTGATGACGTCGAGGATGCCTGCCGCACGGAGCTGTTCCCGGTCAAGGCTCTCGAAGTTCCCGGTGCACGCCAGAATCGGGATCCCCGTGTTCAAACGGGAGACGGTTTGCGCGAGCTGAATCCCGTTGACGTTCGGCATCATGAGATCCGTCAGGACCAGGTCAAACCGGCCGGGCGCGCCGCGAAACGCGTCTATCGCCTGTTGAGCGCCGGTAAATGTGGTCACGCGGTACCCGAAGGACTCCAAGCCGTACCGGACGACCTCGGCGAGGGCCTCTTCATCATCCACGAAAAGGATGTGCTCTGAACCTGAGACGGGATTGGCCACAGGGGAATCCGGTTCTGCCGCCGCCAACATGGTTGCATCACATACCGGAAGCAGTACGTCAAAGATGCTCCCCTGTCCGGGGGCGCTTGTGGTCCGGATAATCCCGCCGCCCGCCTTCACAATGCCGTGAACAATGGCCAGGCCCAGCCCTGTGCCCTCGCCGTGCCGTTTGGTCGTAAAGAACGGATCGAATATGCGTCGCTGGACGGATTCATCCATGCCTTCGCCCGTGTCCTGAACGCGGAGTCGAACGTAGGTCCCGTCGTGTGCTCTGGCCGGTGTGTCCGGACCTTCCTCGGGCAGGGCGACTTCACTCACGCTGACGGACAGCACGCCGCCGCCGTCGCGCATCGCGTGACAGGCATTCGAGCAGAGGTTCATGACAATCTGATGGACGCGCGCGGGATCGGCCAGGATGGGACTGCATTCGAGGTCATAACGCTCCTGAATCGTGATCCCCGGCGCGAGCGATCCGCGAAAGAGCTTGACTGCTTCCGCAACCAGCGGAACGAGCGCCAGGACTTCGCGATCTTGTTCGGCGTGGTGGCTGAACGTCAGGATTTGCTTCACCAATTCGGAACCGCGATGCCCGGCTTTGAGTATGCGTCTGAGGCAAAGCGCTGCCAGGCCGTCCGCGGGAACCTGATGGACCGCCTGCTCCGCAAAACCGAGAATGATCGCCAGAATATTGTTGAAATCATGCGCGATACCGCCCGCCAGCGTCCCGATGGCCTCCATCTTCTGGGTGTGTAGCAGCCGGTTCTCGAGATCGGTCTCGTGCGTCACGTCGCGGATCATCGCCACAAGATTTGACGGCGCGGCGTCTGGTCCGCGAACACACGACACGGAGAGTTCAGCATGATAGGGCATTCCCGACTTGGTTCTGCTGACATCGCGCCCCTTCCAAGGCGATCCGCTCCGCACGGACCTCAACACCTCCTCCGAGAGCAGTGGCGGCCCCCCCGTATTCCTGACGGCATCCAGGGTCTTGCCCACACACGCGCCCGAGGGGAATCCGGAAATCTGCTCGAAGGCCGGATTCACATATTGGATTACCCCCTCAGGAGAACTGATGATCATGCCTTCCGATGCCTGTCTCACCGCGGCGGCGAGATGCGCACTGGCCTCTTCCGCCCGCCTGCGTTCCGTCAGCACCGCCGCGAAGGCGAAGGCGGTCACGCAAAGCACCGCCTGATACAGTTCCAGCGATAGCAGCGCGGCGCGGGGCGACTGGAGCGTGTAAGGACCGGCGCCGCGAATGGCGTACCAGCCCGCCACCAGCGAGGCAAGAAGCACTGCGCTGGCCGCGCCGCGGGCGCCGAAGCGCCACGCCGCCCAAACGATTACCGGAAACGTCAGATAGGGGAGATGATTGCCGATATTGGCCGAAATGTTCGGGTCAGCCCGAAACACATAAACGCTGAGGATACCCAGGGCGAGCAGCACCAGCACGGCTTCGACGAGCCGTTTGGGCTGGGAAAGACGGAATCCTCCCGTCAGCCAGACCAGCACGAAGGGAACGACAATGAGCACGCGCATCGCATTGCCCGTCCACCACGTGAACCACACTTCCCAAAACTCGGACCACGGCGTCAGGCCCGCCGCCGATACCGCGCAGCTTCCCGCGGCGGCCCCGAATGCGGTGGACAGAAACGCCGTGAACACCACGAATGCCGCCACGTCCTGGACCTTGCCCAGAGGATGCGGCGAAGAACTGAGACGCCGAAATGCGGCGACGCCCGCGATCACTTCAAGCGTATTGCCCAGGGCCACGGCCGCGGCCACGGCGATCAAGCGGCCGGCCGGCAGGCCGTGCGGCACAAACATGAACAGGCACGAAACGAAGGTGCCCAGCGTAACGGCCGGCCACACGCGCAAACCCCGCAGAAACAGGGCCACGAACGCCAGGTCCGCGGCGGACCATACCGGCGACGCATCCAGTGATTTAAAGGAGAGTGCCAGTCCAATGCGAGTTTCGATAAAATACAACGCGGCAATGACGCACAGTTCAGCCAACCAAAAGGCTGAACGGCGGCCTGTAAGATCAACACCCCCGCGCATTGCGTCCCTGAACACATCAAGAATCCCTGCCGCGCACACGGCTTCCCACAAAACCCAGGCAATTCCAAGGCCATCCCCACCGGCCCCCCGCGAATCCTTGTGGAAACGTCCTTGACGGGAGCGCCCCATCAGCCGCGCCCGCCGTTTGCCGCATCTCCTCTTTCACGGGTGCTCGTTCGGCCCCGAGGGGTGGTGGCCTTAGTCAGAGTATGGAATATGCAAAGGCGTTTTTCAAGGATTGAAGGGACTACGGGCTTCACACAGGAACCTGCTATGATGCGTGCGGAGCACGACAGGGAGGTGTGCTGTCGTGTGGTGGAGCATCGGGAGACAAATGGGGCTGCGCCCCGAAGGGAGTCATGGCATGAAATTGACGCGCAAGGGTTTTACACTGATTGAACTGCTTGTCGTAATCGCCATCATCGGCATCTTGGCGGCTATCCTCCTGCCGGCATTGGCGCGTGCGCGGGAAGCCGCCCGCCGGTCCAGTTGCCAGAACAACCTCAAACAGGCCGGCCTCTCGATGAAGATGTATGCCAACGAGTCCGCGGGCCAGAAGTTTCCCCCGGACCGCTACCGAACCGATGACAACGATTCCTGTACCCCCGGCCAAGTCACCTTCGGCGTGGTCTGGCAAGGCGAATGCCTCTACCCCGAATACCTCAGCGACACTAAGGTCATGGTGTGCCCCTCCGACAGCGACGGAAGCAAGGCGCTCGCCGAAGGACGCTGGCTCTGCAACGCCGCTGACCCGGCCAGCGGCATTTGCCCCTGCAAGATCGACGACCTTTCCTATGTCTACTTCGGATGGGTCCTCAACAAGATTATCTACCTCGCGCCCGGCGTAGACGAGAACGATCCACGCTTCGTCGATCCCGCCCAGAACCCGCTGTCCCTCTTCGACGCCGGCTTCGCCGCCTCCCTGCTGCAATTTGCGCTGCCCTTCGCACAACTGGACGGAAGCAGCGATCCGGCGGACTTGGCCGAAGTCGCGAAACTGATGGATAACGACCTCGAAATTCAGAATCACGCCACCCTGGGCACCTTCAATGCCTACCGCCTCCGTGAAGGCGTTGAACGCTTCCTGATTACCGACATCAACAACCCCGCCGCCTCGGCAAATGCACAGAGTACAATAGCAGTCCAATATGACATTGCTACTTCCGTCGCCAGCAATTTCAATCACGTGCCCGGCGGCGCCAACGCCCTGTTCATGGATGGCCACGTGGAGTTCCTCAAGTATCCGTCCACCCATCCTGTGAACCGCGCCTTCATCGCACTCATCGACGCGGTGAAAAACCAGTTTTAGCGGTTTTCATGATCTGCGGAGACTCGCGAGGTTTCGCTTTGGTTGAACCCAATTCCACCCCTCAATTTAATCCATACAATATGTTGCGTTCCGAAAAGGAACGTGCTACTATATGCGGGTAGTCTAGGTTCAACCAAAGGGAGAAAAACCTATGGCAGCGTGTGGTTGCAAAATGAAGGCAGTTGCGAAGAAGGCCCCGGCGAAGAAAGTCGCCGCGAAGAAGGCCCCGGCCGCGAAAGCCGCCGTGAAGAAAGCCCCGGCGAAGAAAGTCGCCGCGAAGAAGCCGGCTGCCAAGAAGCCGGTCGCGAAGAAGCCGGCCGCGAAGAAACCGGCCGCCAAGAAGGCCGTCGCGAAGAAGAAATAGTCTACTAAGACTGCGAGAACCACGCCGAGATCCAGAAGGTTTCGGCGTGGTTCGCATTTAACGAGCGTTTGTTGGCGGCCTGCCGTCCGACTCCCCGGCGGCGGCGCTTGGACTTCCCACAAGGAAGCGGGGCGTTAGAAGGACTTGAAGACCTCGATGATTCGGTTGAGGAGGGCCTTGTCCTCGCCAGTGGCCACGATCATGAACGAACGGCGTTGTGCGGCCAGGCTGGGGGTCTGTTTGGGAACGGCGGCGCCCAGCGACTGCGCCAGGCCCCAGGTTTCGACGATGGCCTGGCCCGGATCCTTCTTCTGATACTCGAACTGCCGCGCCTGGACGCCGACGTCGTCGAACTGATAGATGTTTACCCGCACGCTGCCAATCATCATGCTGGCCTCCGCCGCCGCCTCGAGGCCGGGTTGCGGCGCTTCCATGTACTCCTGCACCGGCAGATTGGCGGCTTCGAACGCCCCCTTGATCCGCTCGAAGGTGATGGGTTTGGGAATGAGGTGCGGCACGATGGGAATGGCGATGAGGACCACCACCGCCAGCATGATCACTTTCTTGACCAGCTCGTTGTTCATGCCTGGAAACTCCTCACAAGAGAATTGATCAGCAGGTTCCATCCATCGGCTATGACAAACATGATGATCTTGAAGGGGAGTGAAACGAAGATGGGGGGGAGCATCATCATGCCCATGGCCATCAACGTGCTTGCCACCACCATGTCGATGATCAGGAAGGGGATGTAGATCACAAATCCCATGTAGAACGCGGTCGTCAGCTCGCTCAGCACAAAAGCCGGAATGAGCACGTGCGTCGGCACGTCATCGGGCGTGTTTGGGCGGCCGAGCTTGGCCAACTGCAGGAAAGTCTTCAGATCCTTCGGCTTGGTCTGCTGAAACATGAATTCGCGCAGCGGCTTCAACGCCGCATCAAGCGCCTGCGTCTGGTTTGGAAATGCCCCCTTGAGATAGGGCTGAAGGGCCTCGTCATTCACCCGCTGATACGTCGGCATCATGATGAAGAACGTCAGGAAAAGCGCCAGGCCGATCAACACCTGGTTCGGCGGCGTCTGCTGCGTGCCCAAGGCCTGGCGAAGAAAGCCGAACACCACGATGATGCGGGTGAACGACGTGGTCATCACGAGTATCGCCGGCGCCAGCGAAATCACCGTGATGATGAAGACCATCACCAGCGAGGTCGAGATGTTGTCCTGGTCCACCGCGCGCCGCGCGCCGTTCAGGATATCCATCCCCAGCGGATTGCCGCGATCCTGGCCATAGGCCAGCCCGCACGCGGCCAGGAGGCCCAGCAGGACCAGCAGGGTCCGCGCGCTATGGCTCCCGGATTTCACGCGCGCTCTCCTGCAGATAGTGTTGCAGCCGCTGGAGGTCACCCCGGAGCTTCACAAGATCATCATCCGTCTTGGCCGCGGGCGCTTCCTGCTTCACCGAGGCGCGGAGTTGCTCCAGGAACCCGGCCGATTCGGCTTCGGAAGGCGCGTTCGGCGCTTCCTGCTCCGCCTCAAAAAGCTCCACATCAAACTCCGCAATCGGCGCAATCGTGTCCGGAGTCGTGCCGATGACCAGCACCTTGCCCCCCGTTCGGACATAAAACAGCGCCGTCTTCGGGCTCAGATGAATCTTGCCGAGTATGGTCCCCAGCCGCGGTCCGGACAGGAGCGGACTGTTCTTCCCCAATCGGCGAAGCAGGGATGCACTCAACAGAATCAGGCCGCATACGACGAAAAGTCCCATCAGCATGCGCGGCACATAATAGCTCCAACCGGGTTCCTTCGCCGGAGACGCAGCCGCCGGGTTGGCGCTTTCGGCGTTGCTGCCTTCATCCCAGGCCGCCTGATGCGCCTTGAAATAGGCAGGGACCTCCGCCGGGGCCGCCGCAGGAGCGGATTCCGTGCGCGGTGTTGGGGCAGGCGGCGTGGCCGGTGGACTGGCCTCGGGCGTCTGCGCGGCGCCGATCCAGGCAAGATACAGGGCACATGCCGCTGCCAGTAACGCCCGGCGCCTATTCATAACCCATATCCTTTTCGCCCATCCCAAAGATCTCGGCGATCCGGACGTGAAGGGCATCCCCCAACACCACCACCTCGCCGCGCGCCAGGGGCACCCCGTTTACGTAGATGTCCGCCATCTCACCCGCGAGTTTGTCCAGCGCCAGCACCGATCCGCGCTTCAGTTCAAGGACCTCGCGCACCAGCAGCGCACACGAGCCCAGGTCCGCCGACAGGCGAAGCCGGACTTGCCGCAGATCAGTGACGTCGAGCGTGTCGCCCGAGGCCTGAACGGGCACGAGTTCCTCGTTCCGGGCCGGGTCCGGCAGTTCCTGCTTATGTCCGTGCTCGCGATTGGTCATAAATCGAAAATGGCGAATTTCGTATGCATCACTTCCACCACCTTGATCTCGCTTTCGGGAGAGAGTTTCTTGAGCAGCGCAGTCGCCTCCTGCTTCGCCTGCTTCAGTATGCTCTCTTCCACCTGCGGATCATTCAATTCGGCGCGGGTGCGGTTCCGATGAAGCTTCCCCAGCATCGAGGTAAACCAGGACTTGTGTTCCTCGATCAGTTTCTTCCCCTCTTCCCCCCCGGAGAACGCCATCGAAACGGCGTACGTGAGAATCGGGGCCGGACCGCCGGGCGTGTCCGGAAGCACATTCACCTGCGCTTCCGGGAAGTCCACTGTCACGATGCCCTCCGGCAGCGCCTCCTCCGCATGCTCGGTCTTCTCCGCTTCCTTGTGTTCGCCCTTTGCCGGGGTTCGAGGCAACACCACGAACACCACCACCAAGGCGACCGCCACCACGGCGGGCACGAGCACCATCACGAGCGCGATGATGATCGTCTTGACCATCGACGACTTCTTCGGGGCGGCTTGCGGACTCTCTTCCGTCTTCTTTGCATCGGCCATTAGACATCACCTCAAGGTGTTCAATTCACGCGGAGATACCGCCGGCGCCGCCGGGGCTTCGACCCCGGGCGTGGCCAGACCTTCCCGCAGAGATTCTACTCTAGTCTTGTCTACCAATCCACGGACGAAGATCTCCACGCGGCGGTTGGCGTTTCGGCCTTCCTCGGTGTTGTTCGTGGCCAGGGGCTGATTCGGGCCGCAGGCGACGATCTCGAATTGTTCCAGCGGCACGGCGCCGCTCACGCTCAATTGGCGCACCACCGCGTCCGCGCGAAAATAACTCAGATCATAGTTGTCCCGGAATCGGGCCGTGTCCGTAATCTGCTCAACATCCGTGTGGCCCCGAACCTCCACGAACGTATCCGGCAATTCCCGCAGCGCCGCTGCAATGTTCCGGAAGACCTGCGCCGTCTCCGGCTTGAGCGTGGCACTGCCCGCATCAAAGAGAAAAGCGCTCGGCAGGCTGATCTTGAGCCCGCCCTGCGCGTCATATTCAATCTTCGCCTGGCGCTCGAGCCCCTCGATCTGCAACTGGCTCTGCAGCTTCCGCGCCACGCTCTCCACCCGGTTCGGGGCCCGCCTTGTCGAACGTCCCCCCGCTAGGGGCGCCGCCTGCGGCGTGATGCCGAACGCGCTCTGGATGGATGCGGCGGCCTCCGAGAAGACCTTGTTGTTGACCGTCGAGAACGACAGGACCATGAGAAAGCAGCAGAGCAGGAGCGTCACCAGGTCGGCATAGGAGATCAGCCACAGGGGAAACACGTCCTTTGCAGGGGGTCTCCGCTTGAGATCGCGCATCATGTCAGCGAACCGTGCGCACGCGCCCGCGAACCGTGGGGGACACAAACGACTTCAGCTTGTGTTCCACGAGGCGCGGGTTGTCGCCGCTCTGGATGGACAGGATGCCCTCGATCACCATCTCCTTGTGCAGGATCTCCGAGGCCGTGCGAACCTTCAGTTTCCCGACCATCGGCAGGTAGATCGCATTCGCCATCACCACGCCGTACAACGTCGTCGTCATCGCCACCGCCATGCCCGCGCCCACCTTCGACGGATCGTCCATCGTCGTGAGCATCTGGATCAGCCCGATCACCGTTCCGATGAGGCCGAAGGCCGGGGAATACAGCGCCATCGCCGCCAGTATTGACTGCCCCATGGAATGGCGGTCCTCCATGAACGCAATCTCGGTCGTGAGCATGTCTTTCACGAGTTCCGATGGGGTGCCGTCGATGGCCAATTGCAGCGCACGTTTCAGGAAATCATCCTCGGCCGTCTTGGCGTGGCTCTCCAGCGCCAGGATGCCCTCCCGCCGCGCAATGATGGACAACTCTACCATGCGCTCAATCAGGCGTTCCGGCGTGCTCGACAGCCGGTGAACAAACGAGTTCTTGGCCGTGTTGAATATGCTCAGCACATCGCCCAAGGGAAAATTCACCAGCGTCGCCGCAAGCGTGCCGCCCACCACCAGCACGAACGACGGGCCGTTCAGAAACACCGCCACATTGCCGCCCATGACGATCGTGATGGAGACCAGCAGAATCCCCGCAATGAATCCGATGATTGTCGCAATATCCATGACGTGTGCCCCGTGCGGGTTTCTCGTTGCGCGCGATTGTAGCACTCCGGCCGCGCGCGCGTCTACGGCGCCGGTTGGGGCGCGGCCTGGCCGCCGCACCCCAACCGGATTCACCCTGTCATCATTCTAACTTATCGGACCAGATTCACCGTTTCCTGAAGAATCGTGTCCGCCGCCGTGATGGTTCGGGCGTTCGCCTGATAGCCGCGCTGCGTGATGATCAGGTTGCTGAACTCCCGGCCGAGATCCACGTTCGAGTTCTCGAGCACTCCGCCGGTCACCGAACCACGGCCGCCGGATTCCGGCGTGCCGATCTGGGCGGTCCCGGATGCGGGCGTCTCCAGGAACGTGTTGTCGCCGTCCCGCGTCAAGCCGCCGACATTCGCGAAATTGGCCAGCGCCACCTGGGCGATTACCCGCGTCAGGCCGTTGCTGAACACGCCGTTGATCTTGCCGCCCGATCCGATGTTGAAACTCTCGAGCACCCCGCGCGGGAAACCGTCCTGGTTCCGTAGCGTGATGTCGCTCGTCTGGTCGGACCCCGTCGACAACTGCGTGATGGCCGAGAAGTCCGCACTCACGTTCAGGTCGGCGGGTTGCGACCCCGTATCGTTCATGAGCGTTCCCGCGATGCTGATGTCGCCCACGGTCCCTGCTGGCAGCGTGCCGTCAGCCAGGAAATCCAGATTGCCGCTCCCCACCACGGTGGATCCGGCGGTGCTCGAGTCGTAGATGGCTTCCCACGACCAGCGGTTGGCCGGCGTCGCCTCCTTGGTGAATTGCAGGGTCACCGAACGCGCTGTCCCCAGCGAATCGTAGAACTGGACGGTCCGTTGCACGACCGTGGGCGGTGTGCTCGTCGCGTCGGCGTTCAGATTGCCGATGAACGTGGCCAGCGTGGTTTCGCGAACAATGCCCGTGCCGCCGAGCGGAACCGCAATGTCCTGCACCACTCCGTTCGTGTCGATGGTCCCCTGATCATCCGCCAGGAAGCCCTGCACGCGCAGGCCGGTTCCCGGCTCGATCAGAAGCCCGTTGGCGTTCAGCGTGAACGATCCGTCGCGCGAAAAGGCGCGCTTCTGCCCGTCGCTGAGCACGAAAAAGCCGTTGCCTTGAATCGCCAGGTCCGACGCCACACCGGTCGTCAGGAGAGAGCCCTGGCCGAAATCAACGTCGATGCTGGCGATTTGCACGCCCAGGCCGATCTGCATGGGATTGGTCCCGCCGAACTGCCCGACGGGCGCTGAACCACCCTTGAGGGTTTGGGAAAAGAGGTCCTGGAAGAGCGCGCGCGAACTGCGGTAACCGATCGTGTTGACATTCGCGATATTCGATGCCACCACGTCCAGTTTCCGCTGATGCGCCTGCAATCCGGTCACCCCGGTAAACAATGCAGTACCCATAAGTCTATAGCTCCTGTGCCATGCGCCGCGTCAGTCGGTCGGCGGCGCGGAGGCCTCCCAAAGCGGGGGCCGGCCTCTCGGTTTCGGTTGAGATTGGGGATGCCGCTGTATTCGGCACCACCACGGCGCTGTCAATATTCGTGAACACGTTTTCCCGCGCTTCGTTGTTCGCCAGCGCGGTAATCACGGTCCGGTTCGGAACATTCACCACCAGGGCCACGCGATCCGTCAGGACAAGCGATTCTCGCGAACCCTTCGCGGCCGCCTGCTCCACCGCCCGGCCGATCCCCGCCATCTCGTCGGACGAAAGATCGATGCCGCGGCTTTCGAGCCGCTGCTGCGCGTGCGCGGAAAACCGCAGTTCCCCGCTCTTGCGAAGCTGGCTCTCGAGCACCTGCGCGAATCGTTCCGCGTCCCGGTTCTGAATCGGTTTGGCGGGGGCGGACGTGAGCGTTGCCGAACTGCCCCTGAGTTGGACGCGCTCGATCATGGCGTCCTCCCCTTGGCCGCCGGCGCCTCGTTGGCCACCTGCAGGATCCCCGTCATCGGAAGATGATCGCTGCCGACGGAGAGCACCACAATGCTGCCGTCCAGTGTCACGGCATCCACATTGCCCGACACTATCTTGCCGTTGACGTTGAGCCCTTGAACCCACTTGCCCAGCATCCCCTGCGCGGAGATGAAGTTGAGCTGGTCCATGTTCCCCGTCAGCACTTCCATGTTCTCGCCGAAGCTCTCAAAGCTCGTGTTCAGATTCGTCATCTGTTCGAGCGACGAGAACTGGGCCAATTGCGCGATCATCTCGCTGTTGTCCGTCGGATTGAGCGGGTCCTGATTCTGCATTTGCGTCACGAGCAGCGTCAGAAACGAGTTCTTATCCAGCTCGTTGCTCTTCTTGTCCGACGTGCTGCTCTTCGCGGCAGCCTTGGCGGCCGCGGTCTGGCCCGTTGCATTCGCCTTCGCGGCGGTGGACCCGCGCAGGGCTGCCTGCAACTTCGCGCGCAGATTCGCGGCCATCTTATCCATGGCGCTCTGACGCTGCGGACTCGTCGCCAGCAGTGCGCCCTCCGTGTTGGCGCGGAATCCTACTAGCGCATTCATAAGGTCTCCTCCTTTCTAAATGAACACATTGAGCGAACCACTGTGAGCGGACACGGGCCGAAGGGCCTCTGTTCGCTCCGGCCGGGCTTCCCCATAGGATCGCCCGTAGGACGTCGGCGTGCGGGCCGGTGTTCCTTGTTCCGCCGTGTGATGGCCGCTGAAACTGCCGTGCGAAGACGCCTGATTCATGCCGGAGGCGATTTCCACCTTCGTCACGTCGATGCCTTCCCGGGAAAGCGCGTCACGCAGGCCTTGCACCTGCGACTGCAGCGTGTCCCGCACCGCCGGATTGGCCGAGACGAGCTTGATCGACATATCGCTGCCTTCGGTCCGGACCTCGATATGCATCTCGCCCAACGACGCCGGGACCAATCGAACCGTGATGCTGTGGCCGCCTTCGGAAATGAGGTAACGAACGCCGCGCGCCGCCTGCACCTCCAGGGGAGGGGCAGGTTGCTCGAGCGCCCGGGCCTCTTTATGAGCCGCCGTCTTCGAAACAGGGGCGGATGCGCCCGGCCCGCCCGCCAGAGCGGGAGATGCGCTCGCTTCCGCGCCCTTGGCTTGGCTCGAAGGCGCCGCAGGACTTACCTGGGCACTTTCCGGCGCGTCAGCTTCCTCGGCAGGCCGTTCCACTCGGTCCTTCTGCAGTCCGACCGCCGTGCTCACCTCCAGGTCGGATGCCCGGATGCCCACACGGCGCGCCAACGCCTCGGCGGCAGCCGCCTGTGCCGACGATTTCTCTGTGGCCGGCGGCGCCAGCGGCGTCACCTGAACCAACGGCTGCGTCCGCTCGCCGGGTTTCGCTTCCGACGGCTCGGGCCCGGCGGCAGACCCCGTCTCGGACAGGGATTGCGAAACCTTGGCAACGGGCGGTGTCGCCAGACTGGGAGACACTTCATAGCTGGCCGACGAGACGGACGCGGTCGTCGGAACGGCGGCGGTTGCCTCAGCGGGCGCGGCAGCCAATGCCGGAGTCATGTTCGCCTCGGCAGGGTCTGCCGCGGCGCCCGGCGCCGGCGATTGGCTCGGCGTAGCCGGAGTTGGCCCGACCACGCGATACTCTGCGGAAGACGGCTCCGCCGTCTTGCCGGCCTGCGGCATTAATCGATCCAGAATCACGACGACCGAGTCCGCCGATCTCGGCCCGTCCGCTGACTTGGGCAATTCTGCCGCCGCCGGGGTTTCGCCCGGAAGGACCAGTGCCTCTATATCGTTGGCCGTTTCGGTTGCCGCCACCGGGACAGGGACTTCTCCCTCTACCGGCGCGGCGCTTGCCTCGGACGGCGCGGCGATGCTTCCCAACGCTTCGCCCGGGGCGTCAACCAGGACCTCCACCACCGAATCAGTGGACGTCTCGTCCGAGGTCGCTGCGTCGGGCACGGCTGACGGCGTTGCCGCCACCGGCGCCAGCAGGGCTGCCAGCGCACTCATCTGGGCCGCCTCGTCAGTGCTCGTTTCCGGCGCTTCTTCCGTGGAAGAAACCCCGGCGGCCAAGCCTTCGACGAGTTGTTCGCGAACTTGACTGAACACTTCGGCGAAGGGCAGGCCCGCCGCTTCACCGGGGGGGGGGAGTCGCGTTGCCCGTGGCCCCAAGGCCCGGGCTCGCTTCAGTAGAAAACAACTGCATGGCAAATACTTGCATAGATGCTTCACCTCCTTTCGTGATGGTTTGTGTCTGTATGTGGTCTGAAAACAGGCGGTTGTGCCGCCTGCGGCGGACAGAAGAAGGGAGCCCAAGCGCGTTGGGCAATCGAAAATGGGGGAGAGGGAAAGTTTCGGGAGAGCGCGTCTACATCTTGTTCGGTTCTTGGAGAATCCGCAGAACCCGTGTGGCGGCTTCAGTCTTCATCGCTTCCACGATTTTGCCGCGTTCCTTTGGCTTGACCAGGCCGAGCACGGCGGCGGCATCTTCCGGAGGCATGTTCTCCAGGCTCTCGGCGGCCTTTTGAGACTTCATCCCTTCGATGGTTTGCGCAACGGTTTGGATGCGCGCCTGACGCTCCTTCTCAGCGTCCTCCAGTCCGCCATTGACCTGCTTCTGAAGATCTTCGAGCTTTTTCTGAAGCTGGGTGAGCTCTTGCTCGCGTTGGGCGATCTGCGATTCGCGCTGTTCCAGCTGCTGCTCGCGCTCTTTCAGGTCGTTCTCTTTCTTCTTGATCTGCTGGGCCAGCGGACCCAAGGCGTCGGTTTCAGGTTCCGCTTTGTGCTGTTCTTCCGCAGCCGGCGCGCCGCTAATCACCTGGGTAAGCGCCTCGGCCGAAAGGTTCCCCGTCATGGCCAGCGCGCCCGCCAGGGCGCCCACGAAGGAAATCAGGGCCAACACGGCAAACAAAACGATTTTCATCGCAATCCCCTCGCTTCATCCGGCTGGCGCGCCACGCCTCGCGTTGCGGCGCCAATGGCCGCGTAGTTAGTGGCGGTCTCGTCCGACTGGCGCTGTTCCAGTTTCATCACGTGCTTCGCGTAGGCCGCGTTCTGGTTCTCTTTCAGCTTCTCCACGATCTTCTTTCGCTTCGTTGCCAGCTCCAATTCTGCCCGGCGCTGTTCCGCCACGCCTTCCAGTTGCCGGATCTCGGCATCCTTGGCCACGGCCAACCGCGACAGATGGCGTTCGTACTGATAATACCGCCGCACGTCGCTCGCGTCGAATTCCTGCTGGATGAGGTCCTGCGCACGCAGCAGCGTGTTGCGCTGTTCCTCCGAAAGATGGCTCCGCTCATCCTGCGCACGGCGCACCTCGCGCCGCGCCGAGGCCAGCGCCCCCGCGCGCAGATCCTCCTGCCGCTTGCGTATCCGCAGCAAGGTCTCGTATCGGAAACGTCTTTGCAGCATGCTAGCGCGTCTTCACGCTCCTGAGTAATGCGGCCTCCGGACTCCCGTCAGCCGCGCAACGCCGCCGCCATCAGCCCCTCCAGTTTCTCAAACGGCGACTGCTCATACAAATCCTGGCGCAGGAACTCGCGGACCTTCGGCATCAGGCGCAACGCCGTGTCGATTTCCGGATTGCTCCCGGCCACATATGCGCCGATGTTCACGAGGTCCTCGGCATCCCGGTACGTGGCCAGAATCTGCCGGATGCGCGTGGCCAGCTTGCGGTGCGTGTCCGGCGTCACTTCCATCATGGACCTGCTCACGCTCTCGAGAACGTCCACCGCGGGATAGTGCCCGCGCGTCGCCAGGTTCCGGGATAGCGCGATATGGCCGTCCGTAATGCTGCGAACCGCATCGCCGATGGGATCATTCAAATCATCCCCTTCCACCAGCACGCTGTAGAAGCCCGTGATGCTGCCGGCCGCGGAAGTCCCCGCGCGCTCCAGCAGCCTCGGCAACAGTGCGTACACGGACGGCGGATAGCCCTTCGTGGTCGGCGGTTCGCCGATGGCCAGCCCCACTTCCCGCTGCGCCATCGCAAAGCGTGTGACTGAATCCATCATGAACATCACATCGGCCCCCTGGGCGCGGAACCACTCCGCAATCGCGGTCGCGGTGTAGGCCCCGCTGATCCGCACCAGCGCCGGCTCGTCGGAAGTGACCACCACCACCACAGATCGCCTCAACCCTTCCACCCCAAGATCCAGTTCCAGGAAATCGCGCACCTCGCGGCCGCGCTCGCCGATCAGGGCAATGACGTTGATGTCCGCGTTTGTGTTGCGCGCGATCATCCCGATCAGCTTGCTCTTGCCCACGCCGCTGCCCGACATGATCCCGACGCGTTGTCCCTTCCCGCACGTGATGCACGCGTCAATCGATCGGATGCCCGTCGCGATCGATTGAGTAATACGCTGCCGATCCAGCGGAGCGGGGGGGGAGGCCATGAGCGGCATCTCCTGCTCCCACGGGATCGGCGGGCCGTTGTCGATGACCTGGCCCAAGCCGCCAATCACACGGCCCAGCAGAGCCGTTCCCACGCGGACCGACCGCGCGCGGTGGGTCGGAATCAGGAGATTGCCCGGGCCGATGCCCTGCATGTCGCCCAAGGGCATTAGCAGAATGCGATCCCCCCGGAATCCCACCACCTCCACCGGAATCCTGAATTGCTGATCGCGCGGCGAGACGTAACACAAGTCGCCCACCTTCATCGAGGGGCCCGTTGCCTGCAAGGTCAGCCCAACCACATCCGCTATCTTCCCGTACGCGCGAAAGGGCTCCGCACGCAGCACCTGCTCGCGGTAGGGTTTCAGGTCAATGGGAGGCATGGGGCGCTTCCCCGAGGGCTTCCAGCACGTTCGCCAGCAGCGTCTCGATGCGGGCGTCCGCCTGCGCAAGGCGCGATTCGAGGATACAGCCGCCCGGCGTGCAGGCTTCATCGGCCTCCACGTCCAGTTCTTCCACTCCGGAAAAATCCTCGAGCAAGCTGATCTTGTGGGTCCGAAGAGCATCAAAATCCTGCGGATGCACCCGAACCAGCACCCGCTGACGATCGGCGATGACGCCAAGCGCGCGCCGGACGGTGTGATGGATCAGTTCCGGGTCGCTGCGCACCTCGCGTTGCAGCACCGACTCGGCAATGCAGCACACGAGTTGGACCACCTGCGGTTCCAGGGAATCGAGGAATTCCTCACGGGCTTGGCGCATCGCGTCCGCGGCCGATTCCAGGCTCTCGGCGGCCCGTCCAATGGATGCTTCATTGTCCGCCCGGCCCGCGGCGAGCCCGCGCTGAAATGCCTCGTGATAGGCCTGTTGAATCTTCTGCTCCGCCTCGGCGCGCGCCTCCGCCAGCACCGCGTTTCGAAGCGCTTGCGGATCCAACTCTGCCGCGCTTTCGTCCGTGCCTGGAAATCCGGGACGCACAACGTCCCGCTGGGGAAACTCCTCGAGATCCGCGGCAAGCACCTGCGCCGCATCCCCCGCTTTGAAGACCTTCGCCATGCCTTGCTCCGTGGAGAGTTAGACCAGAATCTCGTCCGCTTCTCCGCCGCCGCCCCGGCCCGATACAATCAATTCGCCGGCCTCTTCCAGCCGGCGGATGATGCCGACTATCTTCTGCTGCGCCTCTTCGACATTCTTCAGGCGCGTCGGTCCCATGTACTCGATCTCTTCGTTGATCATCTCCCGGGCGCGCTCGGACATGTTCTTGAGTATCTTCTCTTTCACTTCATCATTCGACGACTTCAGCGCCAGCGCCAGATCTTTCGTTTCAATCTCGCGCAGCGTCTTCTGTATGCCCGCATCGTCGACGTAGATGATGTCGTCGAATGTGAACATGAGCCGGGCGATCTCGTCCGCCAGTTCCGGATCGCGCTCCTGAAGATCTGCCATGATCGTCTTTTCCGTGTTACGTTCCACGCGGTTCAGGATCTCCGCCACTTCCTTCACGCCCCCCGCAAACGTGAAGCCCTGGCTGAACACCGCCGCCATCTTCCTCT
>CAILVY010000243.1 GCA_903837785.1 Candidatus Hydrogenedentota bacterium | reverse complement strand
CCTCACCCTCACCCTCGCCTTCGCCCTCGCCTTCCCTTTCTCCTTCCCCTTCCCCTGGCAGTGTGCCGCCGGACCAGCAGAGTTCATACGTGTTCCCCGGAATGCCGTAATCGCCATAGAGCATCACCCAGACAAAGAAGTCGCCGGTGGCCGGGGTCGTGTAGCTGATCGACTCGACGTCCGACGTGCCCGAAGAGGATGCGACAATGCTCCCCGACGCATTGACCAGACCGACGTCGATATCACCGCCGGCATGGCTGAAATTGCACTGGACCGAGAGCGTCTCTCCCGCGAAAGCGTGGATCCTGTAGAAATCGTCTTCCGCTGTAAAGACCGCGCCCTGCCCCTGTTCTCCGGACAGGCAACCCGGCGCCCAGTAGCCCGTTGCGGGCCACGGAGTGTCGAACGTGTCGTTCTCTTCATACGGGTCTTCCTCGATGGGCAGTGTGCCGCCGGACCAGCAGAGTTCGTACGTGTTCCCCGGAATGCCGCCCTCCGCATACAACTTGACCCAGATGATGAAGTCATCTGTGGCCGGGACCGTGTAGCTGATCGACTCGACGTCCGACGTGCCCGTAGAGGAAGCGACAATGCTCCCCGACGAATTGAGCAATCCGACGTCGATATCGCCGTTGGCATTGCTGAAATCGCACTGGATCGAGAGCGTCTCTCCCGCGAAGGCGTGAATCCTGTAGAAGTCATCATCGCTGGGGAAGATTGTGCCCAATCCTTGTTCTGCATACAGACAGCCCGGCCCCCAATAACCGCTGGGAGGCCACGGCATGTCGATTGTGTCATTCTCTTCGTAGGGGTCTTCCGCGATGGGCAGCGAACCGCCGGACCAGCAGAGTTCATACGTATTCCCCGGGGTGCCGGGATCGGAATACAGGGTCACCCAGACGATGAAGTCGTCCGTGGCCGGGACGGGGTAGCTGATTGTCTCCACGTCAGTCGTGGACGTGGAGGACGCGACAATGCTCCCCGCCGAATTAACCAGGCCAATGTCGATATCGCCGTCGGCATTGCTGAAATTACATTGGATCGAGAGCGTCTCCCCCGCGTAGGCGTGAATCCTGTAGAAGTCGTCATCTCCCGTGAAGATCGCGCCCTGACCATCAACCGCCGACAAGCAACTCGGCGCCCAGTAGCCGCTTGGCGGCCACGGCGTCGTAAGTGTGTCGTTCTCTTCGTACGAGTCCTCGACGGCGGCGTACGCCCCCAACGCCACGCAGAGCGTCAGGAGGGCCAACACAGCCCGGACCGCAGGTCGCTCCTTCGCGTTCCTGACGTCGTGACTGTGGAATTGCCGGCCGCTGGAAAACGATCTTAAGCGTTCAGACATAAAGCCCCCTTGAGCATCGTCTGCTCGACACGTGAACGTGATGTGCTGGAGGAGACACCCTTGTGATCCCCCCCCTTCTCCATAAAAACAGACTAGGGGAGCGGCACAATCTTGTCAAGGGGAATGTTTAGAAACAGATAAGTAGAACGGAACGCACAGCGTCCGGGCGGGAACTGCCCGGCAGAATCGCCGGAACCGCCCGATGCGCGGCAGGCCGCGCTCATGGGCATACAGCGCCGCACCGTGACGCGCCGCATGGCGGACGACCGCGGCCGGGGCAAGGCTTTGGCCGAAACTCAGCCCTCGAGCAGCCGGGTGAATCCGGGCTTGTAGACCGGGTAGCTGCCGCTGGCTTCGGGCAGCACGGGCGGCTCCATGCCGTCATGGCAATCCTCGGGCTTGGGCGCATAGGCAAAGTCGGACTTGTTGATTTGCTTCCAGGTGATCTCTTCGCCGGTGTAGCAGGAGATTTGCCCCATGATGCCCATCATTGTGCTGCGCGCCATGTACTCGCCGTTGTTGACGGGTTCGCCCGAGCGGATCCCCTTGAACAGCGTGTCGTGCTCGATCTGATAGGGGTCGCAGCCGCCGCCCCAGCGCCACGCGTTTTCGCCCCAGATCTGGCAGTCCATGATCGAGGCCCGGCCCTTCGTGCCCAGGATGATGCTGTTCGAGATGTTGTAGCAGCCCTCCGTCGTCCGGCAGAAGGCGTAAATCCGGACGCCGTTCTCGTACTCATACACGACGGAATGATGATCGAAGACGTTGCCGTAAATGGGGTCGGTCATGGAAGAGCGCCCGCCGAGGCCGTGGCATTTGGCCGGGGCCGTGTCCCGCATCACCCAGCTCGAGCGGTCCAGGTTGTGCACGAGCGACTGGGGCACGTCGTCGCCGGAAAGCCAGTTGAAGTGGTACTGCGTGCTGCATTGCCACTCGAGTTCCGACATCCAGGGTTCGCGCTGCGTAATCTGGTACGGCGGACGCAGGAAGTTCTCCTCGATGCTGACCACGTCGCCGATGGCCCCGTCGTGAATCCGCTGAACCGTCTCGGCGTAGCCGGTGTGATAGCGGCTTTGCAGGCCCGACACGAGGCACAGCTTCTTGTCCTTCGCCACTTCGACCGCACGCTTCAACAGCTTGATGCCGGCCGGGTCCGTGCCGTGGGGCTTCTCGACGAAGACATGCTTGCCGGCCTGAAGCGCGGCCATCGCATGGAACGGGTGGAACTTCGCCGCGTTCGCGATCAAGACCACGTCGGACGCTTCGATCACGTGCTTGTAGCCGTCGAAGCCCGTGAAACAGTGGTCGTCATCGACCACGACCTGGTCCTTCTTCTGCTTCCGGAGGTTCTCCCGCTTGTCCTGGATGCGGTTCATCAGGATGTCGCACATCGCGACCAGCCGCGCGCCGGGGTCCGCGCTCAGCGCCTGGGCCGCGGCGCCGGTGCACCGGGGGCCGCATCCGATCATGCCGACACGCAGCACGTCGCTGCCGGCCGCATAGGCGTTCTTCGCGATGAACTGCGCGCCTGAAACGGCGGTCGCCAAGGCCGCCGAGCTCTTCAGGAAATCACGCCGTGTCGTGCCGCGCTGCTTGTCTGATGCTTCTGGACGTGTCATGTTGCCTCCGTTGTGCACTGTGTCGTGGTTGAACCCACGGCTCTCCCTCAGCCTCGATGGCCCCGCACGATGCGGAACGTGAAACGGCCTCCGTTTTCCAACCGGGCCAATTATGAGCGTCTCCCTGCGGGCTGTCAACCAGCGCCGGGCGGAACCGTGTTTGCCGAGGATTCGCCGGCCCCCGGCGAATGCGGATTCCAATCGCTGCCGGGAGTGTGCGATGATGCGACCCAATCCAGGGAGGACGGGTGCTCGTGGTGCGCAGGTTGAATGCATTTGTGCCGGCGGCGGGGCTCGGGGAACGTTTGCGGCCCATCACGGAACACATCCCGAAGCCGTTGCTGCCTGTCCTGGGGCGTTCGCTCCTGGCGCGGACCCTTGAACGAATCGCGGCGCTCCCCGTGGATCGCATCGGCCTCAACCTGCACCACAAGGCGGACGCCATCGCGGCCTGGGTCGAGGCGTCCCCGTACCGGAATCAGATCACGTTCTTTCACGAGGACGCGCTGCTCGGGACGGGCGGCGCACTCAAGAACGCCGAGGCGCTCCTGCTCGAGGGCGCCTTTCTCGTGCACAACGCGGACATCCTGACGGACATCGATCTTCGTGCGCTGCTGGAACTCCACGAGAGCTCGGGCAACCTCGTCACCCTGGCCCTGCACAACTTCCCGGCGCACAATAAAGTCGGCGTCAGCGAGAACGGCGCGGTCACGGGCGTGGCCGGCTATTCCTCGACGGCGGGCGCGGCGCGCGTCCTGGCCTTCAGCGGCATCGCGGTGTACGAGGCCGCCTTTCTCTCGTGCCTGCCCCAGGGCGCATCGAACGTGGTCGACGCCTGGCTGGCCGCGCTGTCCGCGGGCCAACGCGTGGGCAGCCTCGACGTGAGCGGCTGCCTCTGGCACGACGCCGGCACGCCCGCCTCGTATGCGGCCGCGGTCGTCGATGCGCTGCGCCGGGACGGCGAATGGGTCTACTGCGACGGAAGCGTCCAGGCACGGGGCGCGGAGTTCGACGGCTATATTGTCATCGAGGAAGGATGCCGGCTCGAAGAAGGCGCGGCGTTGCGCAACTGCATCGCGCTTCCCGGAGCGCGCCTCGCGGGCGGCGCCCGAGGAGAGAACTGCATTGCGGGCGACGGATTCCACGTGGCCCTGTCCGAGTCCGCGTTTCTCGGCCTGCCAGGGAGCGAGCACGGCGTCCCCATCGGCGTGGGCGGCTCGGGGCGGCGCTACTATCGCGCCCCGGACGGCGGCGGAACGATCGTCCGCATGATCTGCCCGCCGAATGAACCCGATTACGAACGGCACATGGAGTATTCGCGCTTCTTCGCCCGGCACGGGGTGCCCGTGCCGAAGCTGCTCCGTTTCGATGCCGCGGAAAAGCGCGCCGAGTTCGAGGACCTCGGGGACCTCTCGCTCTACAACTACCTGCGCCTTCCCCGGACTGCCGGCGAGATAGAGCACATCTACCGGGAGGTCCTGAGCAGCCTCATTGCGCTCCACGTCGATGCCTCACGCCACATCGAGGAGTGTCAACTCCTTGCGGGCCGGATCTTCGATTACGACTACTTCCGGTGGGAAACCAGCTACTTCCTCGAACGTTTCGTCGAGGGCCTGTGCGGCCGGCATCCGGACTCCCGGGTGCTCCTGGAGAACGAACTCGACCGGCTCGCACGCGAGGCCGATGCCCTGCCCAAGGCCGTCATCCACCGCGATTTCCAGTCACAGAACATCCTCATCGCGCATGGGCGCCCCCGCTTCATCGACTATCAGGGCGCGCGCATGGCTCCGCCCGCCTATGACATCGCCTCCGTGCTGTGGGACCCCTATTACCGGATCGACGACGCCCTGCGCGAACGCCTCCTCGCCCACTACCTCGACTTGAGAACGCAACGCGCCGGCGGGGACTTCTCCGTACAGGACTTCCACGAGGCCCTGGCGCTCTGCCGGCTCCAGCGCCACATGCAAGCCCTCGGCGCCTACGGCTTCCTTTCCATCGAAAAGGGCAAGCACTACTTCCGCAAACATATCCCCGAAGGGCTCCGCCTGCTGAAGCAGGACGCCGCCGAATCCGCCCGCGCGTATCCCGCCATCGCCGCGCTCGTGGCGACGCTGTAGCGACCCGCGCGCTTCGGCCGCGGGCTTGCGCCGCTAACCTATCCCGTGCGTGGTGTTGGCGCAGTCGGCAGGGAAGAATAGAACGCGGATTTCCGCTGATCCGAGTCACTGGACACAAACGATCCGTCCCCATCGGCGCAATCTGCGCTATCCGCGTTCTATTCTGGAGTTCTGACCTTCTTACCGAGCTTAATGAAACCATCGCCCAACTTGTACCTAAGAAAGAGCCTGAAACTCTTGCTCCACTTTCCATTCTCATTGAACAATGTTCCCGGTATACTAATGTCTATGCTCGTCTTGTCATTCCATTGCACACCAAAAATGGAACATTGTTCATGCTGCATGTTCTCAAACCATGTATCCCGTGCTGCTATGTCGATAAGCATTGCGTTCAGATCAACAGGGTTTGTTTCAAGTCGTGGCGCAAAGATTAGACACGTCATCTCATCCGGGTCATTCTTCCAATTCAGAAAGAAATGCTGACTATCCGGAGCCCAGACTGCCCAAACACTTCTACAATACTCGAACACTTTCTCTTTTTGTCCATTGGCGCTATTGCAGACATACAAAGAATGTATCGGATAGCCTGAATCGTCTTGCCCAGTATCGCAACTTAATGCCAATCTGCCATCCGGTGATGGCAATGCTCTTCCTTCCCGTAATTCAGCAAGTTTTGGCCAGCCATTGTCATCAATGCAACGCTCGATGTTCTGAACAGCTTGGGTTCGGCAGGAGAAATCGAGTAAGGCAATGGCGGCAACAAACACAGACTCCACCACGGTTCTGTACTGTAAGCGCATGCTCAGATCCCAGTCTTAAATCGGTCACTTCCAGCGGATTCGATTGTCTGTAACGGCACACCGCCCTCTTCAAATCCCCTGTACGGCGCTAATCTAGCGGATGTAGCGCGGAATTGCCAGCAGGACATGGGCGTAATCGCCCCCTGGGAGCGCCGGCATCCCTGCCGGCAAAGAACCCTGAAAATCCATCCGTGAGAGTCGGCAAGGATGCCGGCGCTCCCAGGAACGGAATTCGAAGTGGAAGGTGGACCCTCCTTCCCGCACGCTCAGAGGGCGAGCGCAATCCTCTCGGATAACCGATACCGTGTGTGGCGGTGCCGCAGGGGGCAGGAAGGGGTGGAACGCGGATGACACGGAGAACGCGGATAAACGTCCCACAGGGAACCGGCCCTGAATGGGCCGAATAGAGGGAAGGTTCTGACGGATCAGGTGGGGGGCTTGTTCGACCCCTTCAGGGTCGTGATGGGGTGGGGCGAGTACCCAGGGCGGCGCGCCCCGCCTTTGGCGCGGCGCTTGCCCTGGGCTGTCTTATTGCCGCGCTTTCAGCGCTCCAGAGGACGGGGCTTTCCCATTGTGCAGGGTGCGCCATGCGCACCGCTCTTGAATGCCCACGGAGCGGCGGACCAATTGCCCGAGCGTTTGGTGCGCATGGCGCACCCTACCCGCGCCGCCCTTTCAGCGCTCGAAAAGGACACGGAAAGCACGGATTCCGGTAATTTGGGAACCACGATGCCCCGCCCGTTGAAGGGCGCGACAGACTCCCCGCGTATCATGAGTTGGCCTCGATTCCCGGTTGTGCGTCCCGCGGTCGGATAGGGAGAGGGTGCCTGCCCCGAGAAATTCCCGGCAAGTACTCACATGGCCTCGCCCTCGGAATGCCCTCGACGCGGATGCCGAACGCATCCCGGCCATGATTGCAGGAACCCGAATACTCCCGGTTTCAGACCTCCCAGCCGGGCCGGCGTGCGTAGGACAACAACCGGTTGGCTTGTTCGTCTTCCGGGAAGATTTCGTTGACGGGGTCCCAGCGCAGCTTGCGTCGCAATTGGGTGGCGATGCCGGCCAGCAGCACGAGACTCATGGAGCGGTGAGCCGTCTCGGCGTTACAGATAGTCTGCTTGCGGGTGCGGATGCAGTCGAGGAAATTCCCGGCGTGGATGGGGCTTTCATACGGCCGCTCATCGCCGGGCTTGAGCTGAATGCCGAGAATCCCCTTCGGGTTGGAGACGATGTTCTCGCGGTCCACGGCAATGTAGCCCTCGGTGCCCACGTAGCACGCCCCCCCCACGCCGCCGACGCCCTCGCTGGGGTGATTGCAGCAATGGATCGTCAGCCCGTTCGCGTAGCGGAACACCGCGTGCCCGTCCACGTAGTCCAGCTCGGCGGGGCCTGGATCTTCCTTCTCGATGGCCCACTGCACGGCGTCGAAGTGGTGCGGTCCCCAATTGGGATCGCCGTAGGCGAAGAGGCCGCAGTTGGCATTGCCGCCCGTGTAGGGCTGCCAGGGCCCCGGTCCCACATAGAGGTCCCAGTCGAACCCTTCGGGAATGGGGCTTCCGGCCGCGGTCACGTCCTGCATGTTGGCGCTGAAGCCGCCGCCCGGGCTGTAGGCGTAGATCTCCTTCAACTGCCCGATGTAGCCGTTGCGGACCAGTTCGATGGCGCGCCGGAATTTGCCGCCGTATTCGGCCTCGGATCGCTGCTGGGTGCCCGCCTGATAGACCCGCCGGTACCGCTTCATCGTGTCGGAGAGCAGCCGACCCTCCTCGATCGTTATGGCGATGGGCTTCTCGCTATACACGTCCTTGCCGTTCTTGGCGGCCATGATCGCCATGGGCGCATGCCAGTGGAAGGGCAGGGCCATGAGCACCGCGTCGATATCGGGCCGGGCAAGGAGTTCGCGGAAATCGGGATAGGCCTCGCAGGATTTGTACGAGCCGACGCCCGCCCGTTGCGCGTAGTGGTTGTTGACCCGGTCCCGGGCGGATTCGCGCTTCTGCGGCCACAGGTCGCAGACACCCAGCACCTGAATCTCCTTCCGCCCCAGATAGCCGCCGGCCACATAGGTCCAGGAGCCGCCGAAAAGATGGCCGGAACCCTGGCCGCCCAAGCCGATAAAGCCCATCGTGATGCGTTCGCTCGGCGCGACCGCCCCGTCTTTTCCGAATGCGCTCGCGGGGACTATGAACGGTCCCGCGGAAGCCGCCAGCATGGACCCAAGGAAGTTGCGGCGTGACAGGGTTGAGTTCTTCATGGTTATTTGTCCCTTCTTTGCAGAAACACGTGCACGCCCTTCTTGCTGGAGACAACCACGTCCTGCAGGCCGTCTTCATCGAAGTCGAGCACCTCGAACTGCGTGCCCACTCCGGAGTCCTTGTCGATTACATGCTTCGTGTACGCCACCTGGCCCGGTTCCGGGCGCTGCAGCTCGCACCAGAAGAGTTCGGAGGCTTCGAGCGCGCCCGGATCATGTTCGCCGTGCGCAAAGTAGCGCTTGCCGGTGACGAGGTCGTTCAGCCCGTCATTGTTGAGATCGGCGAGGATCAGCGCGTGCGTCTCGGAAACGCTCTTGTCGATTTCATGCTGCGTGAAGGTCTTTTCGCCCGGCTCCGCGCCCTGCTCGAACCACCACATGCCGTAGTCATGGGCGGAACTGGAGATCACGTCGTTGCGCCCGTCGCCGTTGACGTCATAGACCAGCATGTTGGCGCAGTCCGGCCCGAGCTTGACCCGATGGAATCCCCAGTCCGGGCGGGTCGAGTCCACGGGGCCTTCCCACCACCCTTCCGTGATGAGCACATCGTTACGCCCGTCGCCATTGAGGTCCCCGAGCCCGAGGCCGTGCCCGAACTTGGCAAAGGCATCCAGCATGTGCGACATGGGATAGGCCAGCCACGGCGTCGTCTTGTCCTGACCCGGCCGGAACCAGGTGATTCTGCTGTTCATGGCGAAGATGGGCACGGGCTTGCCATCGCCGGGCAAATCGCCGAAGACCGGCGTTTCGCCGCAGGCTTCGGTGGCCAGGAGGAATTCCTGCCAATGCTCCGTTCCGCTCGCCGGATTGCGGTACCAGTAGGCGGGGGCGCCGGGGAATCCGACGACAATCAGGTCGGTCCATCCGTCCCGGTCCACGTCCGAGGCGAAGGCGGCGAAGCAGCGGCTGTACGCGGTGGCGGGGTCGTATTTCTCGGGCTTCCGGATTTCGTGCACCTTCCAGTCCGGGGCTTCGTACCACACATCGCCCACGAGCAGATCGTTTGCGCCATCCCGGTTGACGTCCGCCACGGCCACGCCCTCCGAACGGAATTCCCGGTCGATCACGAGATGCTCGAAGCGGACGCGGTCTCCGGGCACGGGGACCGCCGCCAGTGCCTTGCGCACGTCCAGCAGCGGCTGCATGGCCGACTTCGGAAGCTCCGCTTTTTGCGCGGCCGCGATCGCCTTCGGCGCAACCGCCTGAACGGCGTCCCGGTTCGTCTGAACCAGTTCGCGCGCGATCCGTCCCCACGCCACGGCCGCCTCGGCCGCCACATCGGCCGCGTCGAGATTGCCCTCGGCCGTCTTCAGGGCGCCCAGGGTGTTGCAGGCGCCCAACGCGCCGAGAATCAGCTTCTTCTCCTCCGGACGTTCGGCCAGGCCCAATGCCCGGGTCAGGGCCGCCTCGCGAAGCGCGGGGTCCGTGTCCTTATTGGAGGCCAGCCGTGCAATGCCGCGAAACACGAGATCCCGATGGGGCAGGCCGGGAGAGTCGCTCAGCAAAGACATCAGGCAACCCAACGCCTCGGGACTGTCCGACGCGGCCAGGGCCAGGATGGCGGCGTCCTTCACCGGCTCGTCCGAGCCGCGCGCGGCGCTGTCGAGGGCCCGCAGCAGCGCCTCATTGCGCAGGCTGCCGCAAACGTCCAGCAGGGCAGAGCGAAATGCCGTGTCGCCCCGGTTCAGGCCGCCCAGGATACTATTGGCGAACGCGTCCGGCGCGCCCAGGCGTCTTCCCAGCGCCGCCAGCGCCCGTTGCGCGCTCATGCGGCCTTTGTCATCCCCGGCCCGTTCCAGTGCCAGGCACATCAGTTCGGCATCCGCGGCCGTGCCGACTTCGCCCAAGGCCTGGGCTGCCGCCGCGCGCACGCCCGCGTCCGGGCTTTGAAGAAGTTCGCGAAGCGAGGGCGCTGTGGCTTCCTCGCGGCGCTGGCCCATCACTTTGGCGACGACCGCCGTCTCGGCGGCGTCCGCGCCCTGCAAACGCGCCAGGAGCGCGGCGGACACGTCCGGGGCGTTGAGTTGGCCCAGGGCCTGGAGGGCGGCGCCTGCGTTGGGCTCCGCCCCGCTCGCCGCCACTGACACGAGCGTCGGAACGGAGGATCCGTCGCCGACGCGCGCCAGCGCCTTCAGGGCGGTCATGGAAATGGCCGGGTCGGCGTCTTTGGCGAGCGGCGCCAGCGCGGGCGCGATGGCTTTGTCTCCGCGCTGCGCCAGGGCTTCAAGGAGTCCCGGGAGTATCGCCTTGGAAACCCGCCCGAGCAGCGCGCCGCACTCCTTCGTAATATCAGGTTCAGCGCTTTCGCGGACGGCCGGCAGCGCCGCATCCCAAAGAACCGGATCCTCACTCTGCAAGGCCGAGATGATTAGGGTGATCGCCTCTTTGCCGCCGCTGCGGATCATGCCGCTGTACGCGGCCGTGCCCGCTAGTCCCTTGGGGAAGCTCGCGTAAATGTCCCGATAGATCGCGTGGGCCGCCTGATCTTGTTCTCCGCACAGGGCCTCCGCGCAGCGCAGCAACGAATCCAGGGCCACGGCCTGCAGCCGGCCCGTGCTTTCCTGGGCTGCGGGCTTGAGCGCGGCCACAGCATCTTGGCCGCCAATCCTCCCGAGCGCCAGCGCCGCAGACATCGCGATGACGCCGTTCTCATCCTTCAGCGAAGGCGCAATCAACGCCACATCATCCGCATTCCGCTTAGTGCCCAGGCTCTCGATGATGCCCGCCTTGACGGCTCCCGTGGACGAGGCCAGGGCGTCGCGCAGGGCCGCATGCGCCTCGGGATACGGCATTGCCGCGAGCGCCAGCCGCGCCGCAGGCGACAGCTTCTCGTCCTTCAGGCATTCCGCCAGCGCGGGAATGCTCTTTTGCGTCCCAATCTGGGCAAGCCGCGCACACGCCTTCTCCTTGCCCGCCACGGTCCCCGGCTGGCTCAACGCGGCCAGCAGGAACAGTTGCTCATCCATGCCCACCACCCAGACGGGCACCGCGCCGATCTTCTCGCCGCAGTCCGCGGACAGCGTGACGGCGATCAGGTTGATCGTGACGATTCCGTCCGTGTTGGCGATTTCCAGCGCGGTCAGGGGCGCGTCCGGATGGGGATTTCGCACCGAGAAGCGCCAGAACCCGATCTTCTGTTCCGTGTTCTCTCCGGTCTTGAAGGCATCTGCATGGGCCAGCGCGGCAAAGGCCAGATTCCCCGGCTTCCACCAGTCGTGAATGTTGAGCCCGCTCTGCAGCGGAATCTCGACCCGCTTGCCGTCGGCATAAACCAGCGTGTACGCGCCGATGCGATCCCCGGCGTTCTCCGTGAAGTGAAGGAAATGTATGCCTTCGGCCAGCGTTGGCGGGAACTCGATGCGCTGCTGTTTTCCCGCCGGCACCCGAACCAGGGCGTCCTTCACGTCAAACGGAATCCCGTCAAACGCCGTGGCCCCGAGCGCCGCCTTGTTGAACAACCCGTGAAATCCCGGCTTGCCGGCCGCGCTCAAGTCCACCGGACCCGGCGCAGCGCCCGCGGCCAGGCTGCACGCCATCAGCGAACACAACAGTCCAAAGCAAACAACACGTCTCATGTCTCCAGGTCTCCGGCAGTGGTTTCTATGAGCAGCCTTGCCAGCGATTCCGAACAGCATATCAGAGGATCGCCGCGTGGTCCTTGGCACGGATCGGCGTCTCGCGGCAGGCACGACACACCGGTTGCTCCATCCCGGGTCCGCGGAATGCAGGCCATGGAGCCTCATTCCCTGAATCCGCCGCTAATGTAGCGAATGCGCCGAGTAATTGCCAACTGGAAGTGGGCGTCCCGGGCCTTGGCACGAAGATCACTGCCTGAACAGAAGTGTTGCTCCGGCACGGTCTGCTACAGATCTTCCGGAATGGCTACAATGCAGACATTGAGGTCGCCGAGCCTGTTGGAGGTGAATTCAACGTGCTCCCCTGTCAGGTCCCACCCCACATGCAAGTGCTGGCCGCCGCCATAGGTCCGGTGTCCCGTGGTCAGGATCTTTTTCTGGGTGGTCTTTGCGTTGAATAGCGCGACCGTTCCATGCCAGTTGTCCGCGGCGACCCATTTGCCGTCGGGGCTCCCGCACGCGTGCCACCAGTTCACCCTGCTGAGCTGGCCGGCCGTGGCATCGTCCAGCCATGCGCCGGCGCCGACGATTCGAATCTCCCCGGTCTTGAGGTCAAATACCTTCACGTTCCCCTCTTCGCGGTCGCCGTCGTGGTGATGCCCGCCGATGAAGGTCATCTGGTCGTTGACCCACCAGCATTCGTGCGTAACGATCTCGCCGGGCACCTGGTAGAACGCCGGGACGGGAACGCGCGTATGGACGTTCAGGAACCAAATCCGGGCATGGCGCGCTTCGGCGGGGTCTGTGGGCGCGACATCGCTCTCATAAACGCAGCAAAGGGCCAGGAGATCTGGACGGCTCGGGTGAAACTGAAGGTGGTCCGGCTTGAAGCCGAGCTTTGCCGGCGGGAGAGCCTCGCCGATACGGAGGTTGCAGAACCCGACAAAATCCTCCTCTCCGATACTGTACGCATATGCAAGAAGGGTGCCGTCGCTGTTCTCGGTGAGAACGGACCGCAATTGTCCGCCTTCCGGCATGTCCATAACTTTCGTCTCGGTGATGTGAACCGCGGTGGCGGGCGGTGCGGTACAGTCCAGTTTCCACAGATAGAAGGTATCTTCCCTGAATACGAAGATGCGGTCGCCCTTGATGGACGCCACCAGATTTCCGGCCGCGGGATCCTGCCCCCGGTTCAGGCGCACGAGTTCTCCGGTCTCCAGCAGACAGCCCATCACTTCCGAACGCCCAAAGCGCTCCGACCGGAAGAGCATCAGGCGGTTGTCCCAGAGAAAACACCGTTCATGAAAGTACAGGTTCGTGTCCGCCGCCGGATTCGTGGTCACGAAGCGCAGCATAGCGCCGCTCTGCGCGTCCGTCTCGATCTTCTGTTCCGAGGGCAGGATTTCGCAGTCCCAGGCAGCGGCGCAGGCCGCCACTGCTTGAAGAAAGGCCAACACGAACAAGGGAAGCATCGTCTTCGCTGGTTGCATGGTGCGTGCTCCATTCACTTCGTCAAATCTTCCGCTTTCTCGGGGGCCCGCGGGTCCGAAGCTGTCTGCAGCTCCTCCGGGCACCGGGGCTCATAATAAATGCTCTTTATTCTTTGAATCAAGCGGTCTTATCAGACATTATCTTGACATTTGGGATTAAAAGTACTACTATTTACGACATGAGCAAGAGAAAAGACCTGAACGGAAGCCTGACCAGCGACCTCGTGGAGAAGATCCGGACGCGGATCATGGACTCGGATCTCGAGAAGGGGGCGATGTTCATGACGGTGGACCAGATTGCGTCCGAGTATGGCGTATCGCGGACCATCGCGCGCGAAGCGGCCAGCCAGCTTCAGGCGCTGGGTCTGCTGAAGGGACGGCAACGGGTGGGCCTGGTGATGCACCGCCCGGACGTTCAGGATCTGATGCGGAACTGGCTTCCGCTCTATTCGCGGAGCCTTGGCGGGGAAAGCATTCAGGCGCTTGCGCAGTTGCGGTATGCGCTGGAAGTGGGCGCAATAGGCCTGGCCGTGGCAAATGCGACGGAAGAGCAGGCAAGTCGCCTGCGTGAAATCGCTGCGCGATTTGAGGCGGTGACCACGGCGTTTGGTCAAACGGAGGATGCCGACAATGCGGAGTACGAATTCCACAGTCTGCTCCTGGAGATGACGCGCAATCCGCTGATCTCGGGAATGCACGCGGTGCTGGCGGACTATTTCCGTGCCGCGATGGGCAAGAACCCGCATTGGCGAACGGTGGCCCGTGACGCGGTGTGGGAGCACAAGGCGATCGCCAATGCCATCGCGGGGCGCGACGCGGAGCTTGCCCGGACCCTGTTGCGCCATCATTTGGACAACAGTCTCGCCGAGTTGAAGAACGGCGAATAATCAAGCAGGAGCGCGAAGCAGATGATCGAATTCCCGGCCATCCAGACACGATTGAATGCGGAAGAGGAACAGGCGATTCTCCGCGTCCTGCGCGAAGGCAAGACGTGGGCGGCCGGGCCGGAAGGCGCGGCATTCGAGCAGGAGTTCGCGCAGTTCATCGGCAGCGAGGATGCAGTTGCACTGAGCAATGCGACGGCGGCGCTGGAGACGGCGGCCATTCTGACGGGATTGGGGCCGGGGGACGAGGTCATCATCCCGGCGCACACGTTCGTGTCCTCGGCCGTGCCGTTCGCGCGCACGGGCGCGACGTTGAAGTGGGCCGACATCGACCCGAAGACGCGGCTGATTTCGGCCGACACAATTGCGCCCCTGATTAGCGCGCGCACGCGCCTCCTGGTCATCGTCCACCTCTACGGACTGACCGCAGACATGGATCCCATCCTGGAACTGGCGAAACAGCACGGGCTCGTCGTGGTGGAAGACTGTGCTCAAGCCCCGGGGGCACGGTACAAAGGGAGGCGCGCCGGCACCCTTGGCGATTTCGGGTGCTTCAGTTTCCATTCGCAGAAGAACATCACGACCCTGGGCGAAGGCGGCATGCTGACCGTGCGCGACCAGGAAACGGGACGCAACGCGCGGCGGCTGCGCTGGATGGGCAATTGGCCCTTTGAAGGCGAGCGGGCCGCCTACTGGAAACCCGCCATGGGCAACATTGTGGAGCCCGCGGCCGGGGTATGGCCGCACAATTTCTGCCTTGCCGAGGTCAATTGCGCCGTGGGCCGGTTGCTTATCAAGCGGCTCGACAGCATCAATGCGTCGCGCCGGCGCCAGGCGAAGCGATTTCACGAAGCGTTGAAGGCGGTTCCGGAGCTTGTCTTTCAGGAGCTTCCGGAAGGTTGCGAGCACGTGTACCACCTCATGGCGGCGCGTTTTGACGGGGGTGCATCCAACATTCAGAGGGATGCGCTCATCCGCTTGCTCTTTGACAAGTATGAGATGAAGTGCATTGTCCAGTATTGGCCGCTTTGCCGCTCGGAACTGTTTGGGAAGTTCGGGCTTGGGGCGGCCGACGTGCCGGAAACGGACCGCTACTTTGACAACATGATCAGCTTCCCGTGGTGGTCCGAGATGGGAGATGAACTGGTCGACGACCTCGCCGGGCGCGTGTGCGCCGCCATGGCGGAACTTCGGAAAGCCTGATGGTCGGCGTTTCATTCGGCATAGTCAACTACGCGATCCTCGCGCTGTATCTGATAGGCGTGCTGGGCATCGGCATGGGCCTGACGCGGCGGCAGAAGACCTCGGACGACTACTTCCTTGCCGGCAGGAACATGCCCTGGATCATCGTCGGGATGAGCATGTTCGCCTCGATGACCAGCGCGATCTCCTACATGGGCATGCCCGGCACGGCGGTCAAGGAGGACATTTCGATACTGGCGGGCTATTACCTGAGCCCCGTGGTCGCCCCGTTTGTCATTTTGCTGTTCTATCCGCTGTACCGGAAGCTCAACGTCACCACATCGTACGAATACATCTTCCGCCGCTATGGAGAGTCGGCGCGCTACGGTGTGTCGGGGCTCTTTCTGCTGGCAAGGCTGGGATGGCTGGGGGCCGTGATTTACGCCCCCGCACTGGTGCTGTCAGTCATGACGGGCATGAGCCTGTACCTGGCCATACTCATCCTGGGGGTGGTCGCGACGGCCTATACGGTGGCGGGCGGGCTGAAGGCGGTGGTGCTTACGGATGCCCTGCAGTTCGTCGTCCTGGTTGTGGGCGCCGTATTCGTGGCTGTCAGCCTGTCCAGGAACGTCGCGGGGGGGGTCCCCGGCATCGTCCGCACAGCGGCTTCGTCGGGCCATCTCTTCAACCTTCGCTTCACCTTCTTTGAGGCGTGCGTCCTTGCGTTCGGCGTCTCCTATTTCTTCAGCTTCATGCAGGATTACGGGTGCGACCAGGTGGCGGTCCAACGGTTGCTGGCGGCGAAGAGTTTCGGCGGAATGGCGCGCGCGACCCTGTTCAACTCGATGGTCGACGTATTCATGTTTTCGCTGCTGGCCTTCATTGGCCTGGGCTTGTTTGCCTACTACCAACAGGTTCCGGCGGGGGGCGTGTCCGGCGACAAGTTGCTGCCGCATTACATCATCAGCGCGTTGCCGACGGGGATATCCGGGCTGTCCATCGCGGGGATATTCGTCGCGGCCATCGCCAGCGGCGGCGCGGGAATTCACTCGATGTCCACCGTGCTCGTCAATGACTTCGTGCGCCCCCTGACCGGGAAGGAGCTCCCGGGGGCCAAAGCCGTCCTGTTGGGGCGTTTCCTGACGGGGACCATAGGCGTGTTGGGGACCGGGATGGCCTTCTACGTTTCGAGCATCGAGCAGATTCTCAAAGCCTCCAACATGATCCTCGGCCTGTTCAACGGGCCCATTCTGGCGTTGTTCCTGCTTGGCGTGCTGACCACCCGCACCCATTTCCGAGGATGGCTTTGCGGGGCCGGTGCGGGAATCGCGCTGACGGTGGCCATCATGAACGTGCCCATCGCCGGTCAACGCATCCATTGGGCTTTCTACATGCCGTTCTCGGTATTGGTCAGCGGGGCCGTGGGCTACGCGGCCAGCCTTGTCCTTGCCGGTCCGCACGTCGACGTCGAACTGACGTTATGGAGGTTGCTGAGACGATCATGAAGCAGAATCCGGTATATGGGACAGATATCCAGGTCTCGGCCATTTGCCTGGGCACCATGACTTTTGGCACGCCCGTCGCCGAGGCGGACGCGGTGCGCCTCGTGCATTGGGCGCTGGACAACGGCCTGAACTTCATCGATACGGCCGACATCTACGAGGGCTACGCGCGCTACCTCGGTTCGCCCGGCGGCGTGGCCGAGCGCATTCTTGGCAATGCTCTGAAAGGGCGCCGTGACCGCGCGGTCATTACCACGAAGGTGGGCAATCCCATCGGCGGCGAATACACGGGCACCGGCCTTGGCAGGGACCATATTCTGCATCAGATCGACGCCAGCCTGGCGCGCCTGCAGACGGATTACGTGGATTTCTATGAGTTGCACAAGGCCGACCCCGCGACACCGCTTGAGGAACCCCTCTCGGTCATGGCAGGCCTCATCAGGCAAGGCAAAGTGCGCCACTGGGGCTTTTCCAACTTCAGCTGCGGACAAGTACGGGACATGGTCGACTTGTGTGCCGCGAACCAATGGCCGCTGCCGGTGATCGCGCAACCGTTGTACAACTGGCTCGAACGCGCCAACGAAGACGAGTACATCCCGTTCTGCAGGGCCCACCGGATCGCCGTCACCCCGTACCAGCCGCTGCAAGGCGGACTCCTCACCGGCAAGTACGCGGCCGATCAAGCGCCTCCCGCGGGGAGCCGCGCGGAAGAGCATCCCCGTTGGGTGAAGCTCGAAGATGGCATATACAGCAGGCTGAAGGCGTTTCAGCGCGAGAGCAGCGAGACCGGACTATCGCCTTCGCAATACGCCATCCGCTGGATCCTGGAAAAGGGGGGGATTACGTCGGTCGTCGTGGGCGTCAAGAGCATGGCGCAACTGGACGAGTTGATGAAGGCCGTCCCATGAAGCTGCGGGCGGCAACGGCACTCCTGATCGCGGGCATGGTCAATGCGACCGCTTTTGCTCAGAGCGCCGATTGCCCGATACGCATAACATGGACAAGAATCGGCGAACTCAGACAGGCCGTCGGCGGCCCGGCGTTCGGCGCCGTGGCTGACCTCCTGATCATCGCCGGGGGCACTTCCTGGAGGGACCCGGACCACAAGATATGGTCCGGCGAGGCCTGCACGTATGACACGGCAAGAGGCGAATGGGGAACTCTTCCCCCTTTGCCCCATGGCATCGGTTACCCGTGCGCGGTTTCGTATCATGCCGCTCTTTTTGTCTTTGGAGGCCAATTGGCCAAGGACACCAACTGCAGCGACGCGTGGACGTTGGGCAGGAACGGCGATGCGTGGACCTGGAACAAATTCGCCGCGCTGCCGGAGAAGCTGGCGAACATGCAGGCGGCTCTCGTCGGATCCGTGGCCTATCTGGTTGCTGCCGATTCTGGCGAGAAGCTTCCCTCGCCGGACAACAAGGTGTGGAAAATTGACCTTGCGGAGGAAGAACCCTCGTGGAAGCGTTGCGCGCCGCTTCCCGGCCCCATGCGCACCGGCGTCGCGACAACAGCCTGCGACGGACTCCTGTACGCGTTCGGGGGCGGCATACGGGAATCCTTCGTGTACGATCCGACGGGCGACACCTGGAAGAAGATCCAAGATCTCCCGTATCCAGCCCAGTGGTCCTGGGCAGTCTCTTCTCAGGACCGCTACATCCTGATCCCGGGGGGATTTGTGGCGAAGGAGCAGGCGGGGTCAGCGCCCTCCTCCGTTCACGTGGATGCGGAGGGATTCATTGCGGACGTCCTCGTCTACGACATAAAGAGGGGAACCTACTCGTTCAGCGATCCCCTTCCCAAAGGCATCATAGACTATGGAGTGGCATGTGTGGGGAATCGCATCTATCTTGCCGGTGGGGAAGACAAGCAGAAACACCGGGAGTCATGGCTTCTGATGGGCCTCCTGTCGTTGCGCTGACAGGAACAAGGAGGAATGTAATGATTATTGGAGTACCCAAGGAGATCAAGGCACAAGAGTATCGGGTGGGGCTCGTTCCCGGCGGGGTACTTTCGCTGACCCGGCAAGGACACGAGGTGCTCCTGCAACAAGGCGCCGGAGAAGGCGCCGGATATTCGGACGAGGAGTATGCACGGGAAGGGGCGCGCATTCTGCCGGCGGCCGCCGACGTCTATTCGAACGCCGAACTCATCTGCAAAGTGAAGGAACCGCTGTCCGAAGAGGTGGCGATGCTCCGGAAAGGGCAGATTCTCTTTTGTTATCTGCACCTCGCGCCATTGCCGGACCTGACCCGCGGGCTGCTTGATGCAGGCGTGCATGGCATCGCGCTGGAAACCATCCAGACGGACGACGGCTACCTCCCATGCCTCATGCCCATGAGCGAAATCGCGGGCCGCATGGCGGCGCAGATTTCCGCACGCCTGCTCGAACGCGAGTTTGGCGGCAGCGGCGTCTTGCTGTCCGGCGCGTCGGGTGTGGACCCGGCGCGGGTCGTCGTGCTCGGCGCGGGATGCGCGGGGGCCAATGCCGCGCGGGTGGCCTGTGGAATGGGCGCGAATGTGACCGTGCTTGATGTCGATATCCGCAAGCTGGCCCGCCTCGACGAAGTCCATGCCGGCCATATCAGGACGGCCGTTTCGTACGAGTACACCGTGCGGGAAGCCGTGCGCCGGGCCGACGTGCTCATCGGCGCGGTCCTGATTCCCGGCGCCGCGGCTCCGAAACTCGTCTCCGAAGAGATGATCGCCACCATGCGCCCGGGGTCCGTGGTGGTGGACATATCCGTGGACCAGGGCGGATGCGTGGCAACCTGCAAGCCCACCACCCATGCAAACCCAACGTACAGTATTCACAACGTGGTCCACTACTGCGTCGCCAACATGCCCGGCGCCGTTCCGCGCACCAGCACGCAGGCGCTAACCAACGCCACGCTGCCGTGGCTGGAGACGCTGGCTTCGCTGGGCATCAGAAAATCCATCACGGATTGCGTTCCACTCTGCAAGGGACTCAATGTATACTTGCCTGAGCGCGCGAGCCGCAGCGTCATAAGCTGCAAGCCTGTCGCTGAGGCACAAGGGCTTGCGCACTGCAATGTGCTCAATTGAGGGCCGTCCGCGCAGCCTGAGTTGGTCGCGGGAACATCGCATCACCCTGGACAATACCGGCGACTCTCATGTATTGCGCGGGTTCGAGTTGGCGCGGGACGGTCTGCCCTTGCGGCTGGAGTCTGCCGGCCAATCGGAGCTTGTTCAAATGCAGGCAACGGCGTGAGGCAGCGCAGGCTCGCCAGTCGCCGGCGGGCGCACAAAGGAGATTTCATGAACCCTGCGGTTTGTATCAAGGCGATGTTGATCGCGTTGATCGTGCCGGTGCTTCCGGGCCGGGCCGTCGCACCGGACCCGGTTGCGCACGAAACTCTCAGGAATCGGCTGGACACCATACAGTATCTCGATTTCGAGGATATCACGCCCGCCGAAGGCTATCTGCTCAAGCGGGCCCGCTACACTTTCGACATGTACACGTCCTATACGCCTCAGCACGTGCTGACCCTGAACTACTCGACCGAACCAAGCGACCACGCTTTCCCCGGCGACACCATCGGTCGGTATATCCTGTCGACCACCCTGCTGTCCCGTGCCCTGCATGAACCGGAGCCGCTTACCCTGACCCAAGTCATGGCGGCGCTTCCCGGCATGCTCAACGCCGAGGGCTGCCTGGGATGGGTGCTCCCGAAGGACCGTGCCGACGAAACGGGCCTGTCGAACATCATGTGGTCCAACGGTCTGACGGAATACTGCCTCTGGAAGCGGGACGCGGCCGCGTTGCAGATGAATCAGAACGTTTTTACCCGGATTATCCTGCCGGTACGCGAGGCCTACGACTACTACTATTCGCCCGAGAAGACCGATGGCAAGATCAAGTGGGTGCATTGCACGGGCGACACCGCGCAGGCGTTCGGCATCATCGACCCGGCAACCCGCGGATACGCGCTCTTTCCGAGCCCCGAGTTGAAGCAGGAGATTAACGACCTGATTCGCCTGTACCACAAGGTGGACCCCGTCAAGATTCACGCACAGGTCCATGCCGTTCTGTTCGCCACCCGCGGCATCCTCCGGTGGTGCGAGATCGAACCCGCTGCCGACAAGCTCGCTTTCGCCGAGAGTCTCTATCAAGGGTACCGACAGTCTGCGATGACGGAGAATTACGAGAACTACAACTGGTTTGGCCGCCCCGAGTGGACGGAAGGATGCGCGATTGTCGATTCCTTCACCGTGGCCGTGCGGCTGTGGCGGCTGACCGGCAGAACGGAGTATCTCGCGGACGCCCAACTCATCCTGTTCAATGCCTTGCTGTCCAATCAGAAGGACGGCGACTTCGGCACCAACAACTGCGTTGGCCCGAACGGGCAACTCTTCCTCAAACCGGGTTCGCCCGCACCGTGGTGCTGTTCCGTGTGGGGCGGCAAAGGCCTGGCCCGGGCCCTGCAATACAGTTACTTCCGAATTCCGGACGGGCTGCTGGTCACGATTCCCGGCAACAACACCGTCGCAGCGAACCTGCCCGATGGGATCCTGATGCTCCGGCAATCCACGGGCTATCCGCACGAGGACGGTATCAACTTCCAGGTCCTGGCGAACGCATCGGAGAAAGTGCGCACACTCGCCCTCTTCATCCCGCCCTGGATCGAAGGGGAAAGCATCGCGGTGAGCGTGAACGGCCGGAACCTCGGATGTCCCATGGAGAACGACTTTCTCGTCCTCAAGCGCCCCCTGAAGACCGGCGATGCCATAAGCGTCCGTTTCAGGCAGCATCGGGGCGCCGTGCCGCTGTTGCGGCCGGAGCGGACGCCGGGATTCCATCGATACATGCACGGTCCCCTGGTCTTGGGCGTGGATTCCGCGAAAGAGGAAAGCCTGCCGCCTGAAGCGCACCTTGAGTCCGTGGGTGGCGCCTGCTACAGGGCCGAAGGACTCACCCTGGCGCCGTTATGCGACCTCACGGACCGCCGCAATGCCCTCAGGCACAGCCGGAGCGGTTCCATTCAAGTCCTGTTCCGAGACTGAAGCCAGGTTCCCTCAGGGATTTCCAGGCCGCAACCATGTCTGGAACTGCCAGCAGCAGCGTTGGCGTCCGGAGGGCGCAGCACCGGGCCTGACTCGGATACGGGACATGCGCCAGGGAAACACCGCGTCATGGTTTCATGAAAGGCGGCGCGCCCATGATTCCGGCAACACGGAATGCCGCTGCGCTCCTAATGCACGACCAAACTGCCAAGGTCGATGAGGCGCTGAGTCGTGCAGGTCGCACTTACTGTGGGATTTCTTCGACATCCGATGATATTCTGGCAAGACAAGAGACGGCCGGAGTTGAAGGCCACGGGAGCCGAGATCGCCGTGGTCTGCGCCGCAATCCTCATCGAACCGGACGTGTAAGGACACCGCAGATGGCCACCATCGAACGTAGAGAGTTCCTGAAGCTGGTCTTGACGGCCGCCGCCGGGACGGCGGCGGGATGCGTTGGCAGGACGCACGCTCCTCTTGCCGCGAACGGGGAGTCCTTTCCGGCCATTGAACCCGCCAGCGTCCACGTGGACCCCGCGAAGCTCGCGAAAGCCCTGAAGTTCATTGACCGCGAAGTGCAGGCCGGCTCCATACCGGGAGCGGCCCTCGTGGCGACCCGCCGCGGCCGGAAGTTTGTGGAACACTACTGCGGCTGCTATCGCGACCTCGACGGAACGGACCGTCCCTTCACTCCGTCCGTCGCAAACCCGTTGTTCTCGTTTTCAAAGGGCATCTCCGCCACGGTCGCGGTAATGGCGCATCAGGACGGGCTGATCGATTACGACGTGCCCGTATCCACCTACGTGCCGGAATTTACGGGCGGCGGCAAGGATTCCATAACGCTGCGCCACCTGCTTACCCATTCCGCGGGCATTCCGTCGGCCGGAGGCGGTCCCGCATTGACCGAAGAACAATGGCGCGAGTTCCTGAAGACGCTTTGTGCCGCCGCCATGGAATGGCCGGCCGGGAGCCGGACCGCATATCACGGCGTTTCCGGAATGTTCGTCGTGGCGGAAGCGGTGCGGCGCGTGTCCGGAATGAAGCCTTGGAACGTGATCTGCCGGGAACGCCTCTTCGAGCCCATCGGTGCACAAACACTGAGCTTCGCGGAACCCGTGCCGACACATCCTGCCGCAGCGCTCCCGCCTTACTTCTCCAATGTCGCGAAATCCGGACTGGCCGGTCATCCGGCAGGCGGTTGCTTCGGGACCGTGGACGACATGCTGCGCGTGCTCAACCTTATCGTTGGCGGGGGCGTATGGCAGGGCAGAAGGCTCCTGAACGCCGATGCGTTGAAGGAGATGCTGTCGGTTCAGTATGCGGGTCAAATTGCGGAGGCCACTGCAAAGGGCCGTGATCCGGTCCATGAGTCCTGGGGCCTGGGCTGGCTCGTTCGCGGAACCGCCCCAAAGTGCCCCGCCGGTCATTGGTTCGGTTTTGGCGATTCCACGTCACCGACCCTCTTTGGACACGCGGGGGTGGATACGATCTATGGCGACGGCGACCCGGCCCGGCAGCTGGCGTATGTCTTCGTCATGACCGGCAAGCCCCGGGACGCTGGGGAATCCACCCGTCTTCGGCGGGAGGTCAGCAACCGTCTCCAGGCCGCACTCGAAGGCTCCGGGATGCAGGGCACTTCGCTTGAGTAATGACCGGACACTTTGGCCTTGGCGGGAATACGCTTCCCAGATGCGTGCGTCCCACAAACAGGCGCCATTCGCCGCCGAATAAAAGCTTGTGAAAGGAGTTTCCATGTGTTCAGGAAACGCAGTGCGTCCGCAAAGGCCGGAGAAGTACAGGCAGGTGTGTTGGCATGTTCTCTTGTGCGGCTTGGTTCTGGCCCTGTGCCCGAATCCGGCTCACGCGCGAACCCTCACCTTCGCAGGACTGGAGTGGAATGTCCGTTCGGGAACGGGCGGCCCGGGGCCGAATCACTGGTCGGACAGCCCCGAAAGCGTTTGGGTGGACAAGGACGGACTGCATTTGAAGATACGGAAGATTGACGGGGTCTGGCATTGTGCGGAGGTCACGAGTCTCCTTCCAACACGTCACGGCGTGCACCGGTTCTACGTGGCCAGCCGCATCGACCGTCTGGACAAATATGTCGTGGCGTCGCCGTTCCTGTACAAGGATGACAGCCACGAGGTGGATATCGAATTCTCCCGATGGGGCAAGTCCTCCGGAAACAACGCACAGTACGTGGTGCAGCCCTATCATGCGTCAGGAAACATGCTCCGCTTTGAGGCGAAGTCCAGACGCGCCCGATCAACCCATTATTTCGATTGGGAGCCCGGCTCGATACACTTCAAGAGTTTTCGAGGCCACCGCAAAGAACCGCGCGGGAAGCGGCTCTTGCTCCAGGAATGGACCTACAGGGGCGGTGACAATCCCACAGAGAGCGAAGGATTGCGGGTTCACATCAACCTGTGGCTAATCAAGGGCAAACCGCCGGCGAACGGGAAAGCAGTCGAATTTGTCTTGAAGGGCGCAGAGCTGCCTTCCCCCGTGGTTGAAAGCCCCGATGTGCCCGGCGCCAATACGGCGAACAAGAACTGACCCGCCTGAAGCCGCCAGACTCCAGACAGCCCCGCGCGGGCATTCTGGAAAGAACCGCGCTCCGGCCCCTATTATCTGCAGACACATCGGGAGAAGAGGCCACCATGAAATGCCAGATGGGTATCGCTCTTGTTCTTGCCGTAAGCGTCAGCGTGTTCGCCCTTGAACCGGCGGACGAAGTGAATCCATTCATCGGATCAGTAACGCAGTCGAGCGTCCGCAATACAAGCAGCCAGGGCAAGACCTTCCCCGGCGCGGCCACACCCTATGGCCTGGTACAACTGAGCCCTGATTCGGTGACCGGAGGTGACAACGGTTCCGGATACAACTGGGAGCACACGACCCTGCAGGGGTTCAGCTTCACCCACATGAGCGGCGTGGGTTGGTACGGCGACCTCGGCAACTTTCTGGTCACGCCGGCCGTCGGGCCGTTGAAGACGAGCTATGGCGAACCGGGCAAACCGGGAAGCGGTTATCTCTCGCGCAAAGCGGACGAGACCGCGGCGGCGGGTTATTATGCCGTCACGCTGACGGACTACAAAATCCGCGCGGAGCTGACCACGGCAGCACACAGCGGCATTCTGCGTTTCACGTATCCGCGGGACGAATGCGCCCGGATTCAAATCGACCTGGCCCGGCGCGTGGGCGGCACCTCGGTCCTGCAGGCGGTCAAGGTGGCCGGCAGGAATGCGATTGAGGGGTGGATGCGTTGTACGGCCGAGGGCGGCGGCTGGGGCAACGGGGACGGGCATCCCAATTACACAGTCTATTTTCACGCTGAGTTCAGCAGGCCGCTCGAACATTTTGGCGTCTGGTCTGTCGAGATCCCGGAAGGCACCCCCCGGCATCACCAGGAGTTCGATGCAGGCTTCCTCAAGGCCATGGAAGGCGCCAAAGTCCTGCCGGGTTGTCGCGAGCAGCAAGGCAAGCATTTGGGTTTTTATGCCGAGTTTCCGGCACAGGCAGGCGAGCAGATTCTGCTGAAGGCCGGAATCTCTTTTGTGAGCATATCCGGGGCCCGGAAAAACCTGCGCGCCGAGATAAAGGGCTGGGATTTTGACGGCGTTCGAAACTCCGCCCGCGAAACTTGGCAACGCGAGTTGTCGCGCATCACGGTCAAGGGCGGCACCCACGAGCAACGCACGGCCTTCTATACGGCACTCTATCACGCCATGCTCGACCCGCGGGCGTTTGCCGATGTGGACGGTGCGTATCCCGGCGGCGACGGCAAGGCGCACAAGGCGAAAAAGTACACCCGCCGGACCATCTTCAGCGGCTGGGATGTGTACCGGAGCGCCTTTCCGCTGATGACCCTCGTCGCACCGCATCTTGTCACCGACACCATCAACTCGCTGTCGGATTTGGCCGTCGAGAGTGAGAGGAATTACCTTGAACGCTGGGAGTTCCTGAACGCCTACAGCGGCTGCATGAACGGAAATCCCGCCGTGACGGTTGTTGCCGACGCATACAAGAAGGGGCTTCGCGGATTCGATGCGGCGCTGGCCTACGAACTTTCGCGCAAGACGTGCGAGCGTTTCGGCAACGGACGGCTCGGCTACAAACCCGGCCAGGTCTCCGACACGTTTGAGCAGGGCTTGGATGAGTGGTGCCTGTCGGAACTGGCCACGGCGCTTGGCAAACAGGAAGACGCACAGAAGTACCGCGGACGCAGCCAGGCCTATCGCCTTCTGTTCAATCCTGAAACCGGATGGTTTGCGCCCAAAGACGGCAGGGGGCGGTTCCTTCCGCAGCCCAAGGGGCGTCTCGATGAAAAAGGCTGTGTCGAATGCAATGCGTTTCAGCAGGGATGGTTCGTTCCGCATGATGTTTCCGGGCTGATTGCACTTCTCGGCGGCAAAGACCAGTTCGTCGCATTGCTCGAATCATTCTTTGAAAACACGCCTGATGTCACGCGATGGAACGATTACTACAACCATGCGAACGAGCCCGTCCATCTCGTTCCGTTCCTCTTCAATCGCGCGGGCGCGCCGTGGCTGACGCAGAAATGGGTTCGTTTCATTTGCGAAAAAGCCTATGGCAGCGATGTGTACGGATTGTGCGGCGATGATGACGTGGGCCAAATGTCGTCGTGGTATGTGCTGGCCGCGTCCGGCATCCATCAGGCATGTCCCGGCGATACCCGCTACGAAGTCTTCACGCCGCTGTTCGACAGGGTCGATATCCGCATAGACCCGGTTTACGGTTTGGACAAGATCTTCAGTATCGCAGCCCGGAACAACGCTCCGGGGCCGCGATATATTCAGTCGGCAACGCTGAATGGCCGGCCCTTCAGCCGATGCTGGCTCGATCACAAAGAGCTTGTTTCAGGAGGCGTGCTCGAACTGGAACTGGGTGATCAGCCCAACAAGGACTGGGGAACGAGCGAATAAGAACAGGGCGGGGCCGCGGCGGCTTCGGGAACCGTACGGCCGTGTTATACTCGCGGCCCCGGGCAATACATCTATTGGGAACGAAATCCATGCCTGTCTCTGCATTCATGGCCAGTGCCGCGAAGCCGTTGGGCGCCCGCAGGAGCGCCCTGGCCCTTGTCGTCGTTCTGGCCTCCACCCCTGGGGTCATTCCGGCTTCTGAGCTCACGGATGCCGCCACGTCGAGCGCCCCCTTCGTGGTCGACGCCTCCTATCTTTCGCGGCACGACATTGTCTTTCAGCAGCCGATGCAGTTGGAGGCGGAGGGGTTTCCCTTGGGCAATGGAGACATGGGCGGCTTAATCTGGAGCCTTCCGGAGGGCGTCGAATTCCAGATCAACAAGAACGACATATGGTCCCGTCCGGAATCGGGAAACAACCGGGGCTCGATGGCAACGCCGCGTCATTGTGCGCGCGTGAAAGTGGATTTCGGCATGCCGGTCTTCAGCTGGATTCACCACCTGAACGACTTTGAAGGCCGATTTTCACTGGCCAGGGGAGAGGCGGGTTTCTCCGCCAATACGGGGTTCTCGAAAGCGAAGGTCTCGTCGTGGCTTGCTCAGGACAAGAACATCTGGGTGCTCGAATGCGATAACGTGTTCAGGAAGGAGACCGTCGAAGGCGGCCGGTCGCTCGCTTGTGTTTCGCTCGAACGCCTCGGCAGCCGTGCCTTTGCCGGCTGGTATTCCGGCAACTTCTCGCGCAATCCCGAAGCGGGCATCGGCGAGACGGACGCCTCGGTCGCAGGACGGGATCTTCTCCTGGAAGAGACGGGCGACGGCATGAATTTTGCCGTCGCCTGCCGCGTGCTTGGCGGCACGGGCGAACGCTTTCGGAGAAACAGCCACCGGGCGGAAGCGCTGGTGGAGGAGGCCAGGTTCACCCTGCTCGTCAGCGTCGTCACCAAGGCGGAAGCGGACGACCCGAAAGCCCGGGCCATCGCCCTGCTGGACCAGGCGGAAGGCGAAGGCGTCGAGCGATTGAAGGCTGAAAAGGATGCCTGGTTTGCCTCGTTCTGGGCAAGGTCCTTCCTGAAACTGGGGGACGACTACCTCGAGAACATCTTTTATCTGCGCCGCTACCTCATGGGCATCGGGTCGCGCGGCAAGTACCCGGTGGTCTTCAACGGCGGCCTGTGGCGCTGGAACCGCGACGTCATCAACTGGATGACGCCCCATCATTGGAATATGCAGCAGCAGTATTGGGGGCTTTGCGCCGCCAACGATTGCGATCTGATGCTTCCGTATCTCAACACCTACTTCGAAATGATGCCCGGCATGGCGGATCTGGCAACCACCCTGGGCGGTGTCCCCAGGAAGAAGGACGCCATTCTTCTCGCGGAAATGCACAACTTCGACGGAGTCATGGTCGATCCGCGGCGCGCCGACATGCGCTGCAACTTCACGCCCGCCGCGCAGGTCGCGTTGCGTTTCTTCGAGTACTGGGAGTACACCGGCGACAAGGGTTTCCTGGCGGAGAAGGCGTATCCCTTCATGAAAAAGGCCGCCAACTTCTACCTCGACAAGCTTGCCTGGAACTCCGACAAGCGGTGTTTCGAGTTTCGCGGCTCGGTTTTTGAGGACGGCGGCGGCCGCGGACCGGCGCTCAACCCCCTCAGCGATCGCAATTGCATCGAGGCGCTCTTCACGTCCTGCATACGCGCGGCAACCATCCTCGATCGGGACAGGAAGCTGATTCTCAAGTGGCGCAACGTCCTGGACCACCTCTGGGAACGCAGACTGATCGAGGAGAGGGATGTCGAGGGTCCGGTCATCGCGGCATGTGACGAGGCGGGGAAGTACAGCGCGCGCGACTGGTCCGTCGGGGGATCCATCGCGTTTCCGGAAGGAATCATCGGCATCGACGATGCGGGCACGCCGTTCGGCAAGGCGGCCATGAATCTGATCCGGTCGCTGAAGGGCTCCATGTACTCGCATCACCCTGTGCCGATTATCGCGGCCAGGATGGGCGACGGGGACGAGGCGCTGAAGTTGCTCAAGGACGGCATCTCGGAAATGCAGTACTTTCCGCAGGGCCTGTTTTTCAACTGCCGGGGTTACCCCTCCGACCTGTACAACGTGAAGTTGCAGGTCAATCTCCTCGGGGGTTCCGGGCATCCGCAGCTCAAGTGGCGGGACTTCTTCCAGTGCGGCATGGAAACCATAAGCATCTGCGGCACCGCCATGCAGGAGATGCTGCTCCAGAGCAATGAAGGCAAGATACGCGTCTTTCCCGCCATTCCTTCCGAGTGGCGGGACGCGCCCCTAGCCTTCAAGCTTCTGGCGCGCGGCGGATTTCTTGTCGCTTCCGAACGCCGGAACGGCTCCGTCGGGCAGGTCGGGATCCAGAGCCGCCTCGGGGGCAAATGCCGCCTTCAGAATCCATGGCCCGGCCACGCGGCCGCCGCGGCGACATTGCCAGCGGGCGAGGTGCTTGAAACCACGATTGAGCCGGGTGACGTCGTCGCCTTCGAGACGCGGCCAGGAACGGAATACGTTGTGCGCCGCCAGGACAGTCCGCCGGGCGAGGCGGCGAAAACCGTGTATTCGTCGGAGCCAAACCAAGAGCCGAAAGTGCTCAACGGCAGGAGAACACTCGGTCTTGGCAAGGGGTTCTTCGTCGAAAAGTGAGGGAAGACTCGCATGAAGGGCATCACGCGATTCGCCGTGGGGGCGCTGCTCCTCGCCGGCCTCTTCGCAACATCGTCCTTGGCCTCCGGACCAAGCCATGCAGGCAGCGCGTTCAAAGCCGTCGTTGACAAGAGGACAGGCTTCATCAGTAGCCTTCGCAACGCCGGCCAATCCGAGGATATCGAGTTTCTCCGCGAGGGCCAGGTGCTGGGGGCGGTGCGGGTGCGCCTGCGTTCCGGCAACGGGTCGTGGCGGGAAGCGGCGGAAGACGATTGCTCCATCCGCTCTTCGTTTCAACTGACGGAACAGCAACTGCGCTGGGACATCACGGTCGCGAATTCCGGCAGGGAGGCGATCGAAATCGGCAGCCTCGGCCTGCCGTTGCCCATGAACACCGACTACACATGGAACCCGGACGAGACGTTCAATCGGCGCCTGTTCAGGCATGCCTTCATTGAAGGGCATGGGTCGTTTATCTTCTGGATGCCGTCAAGGGGCAGCGGGCCATTCCTGCTCATGCTGCCCGAAGGCCGGACCCACCTCGAATACTTCACCTCCTCGGCAACGGATTATGCTTTCGGCAAAGGGCAATACTGCGTCTACATCCACTCAAAGGCTGCCACCGAGACAAGCACAGACGGGACCTGGCGCCAGCCCCGCACCAGTTGTCTCCTGCAACCCGGGCAAGAGGCGCATCATGCATTCACTTTCCATTGGGCCGAGTCCTATGACGCGATACGGCAACTGCTGCGGCAAAGTGGCGGTGTGGACCTCCATGTCGTGCCGGGCATGGTCGTTCCGCGGGGCCTGGAGGCCCGGTTCTCGCTTGGAACCGTCCACCCTATCGACGCAATCGAGCCCGAATTCCCGGCGCAGACCACGCTGGAGCCGCTGCCGTCGCCGATTCCCGACACCCGGATTTATCGGGTCACGTTCGAGCGGTTGGGAGAGAATCTCCTGACTGTGCGCTATGCAGGGGAGCGCTCGCTCACGCTCGAGTTCTTTGTCACCGAAGCGCTGGAAACGCTGATCAGGAAGCGGGCCGACTTCATCGTGAACAAGCAGCAGCATCGCGATCCGTCGAAGTGGTACGACGGCCTCTACAGCCTGTGGGATCGCCGGATGCCGGAAGGAACGAACCTCCTGGGGCCGGAGAATCCGGGCGGACAGGATATATACGCGGTAAGCGGCTCAGACGATCCCTCCAACAGCAAATGCCTGCTTGTCGCGGAGAAGAATGTTGCGTTCCCGGACCCTGCGGAGATTGCGTCGCTGGAGTATTTCGTCAAGCACTTCGTCTGGGGCAAACACCAGCGCACGGACTCGGAGACCCCCTATCCTTACGGCATTTATGGCACCGATTCATGGCGTCAGAACCGCTTTACTGACCGTGACCCGCTCAGCGGGGGGATCAGCCGGCCCGGCGGGCCGAGTGCCTGCCACATGTGGCGCACGTTTGATTACACAACCTATTTCGCCCTGTATTTCGATCTCTATCGCATCGCGAAACAGAATCCGGGACTGATGAAGGAACTCGATGCGGCCGGCTACCTCGAACGTGCCTTTGGCACGGCCCGCGCCTATTTTGAAGTACCGGCCGGCATTCGCATGGAGGGAGGCTGGTCCTTCACGGGTTGGGTCTACTGGCAGTACACGGTGGGTAATTTTCATGAGAAGTACCTGCTTCCCCTCATCGCGGCGCTGGAGGCCGAAGGGAAACACGGCCATGCGGCGCTTCTGCGGAGCGAGTGGGAAAAGAAGGTCAAGTATTTCATTTATGACAACCCGTTCCCCTTCGCTTCCGAGATGCCCATCGATTCCACGGCCTACGAATCGACCTATGCGGCGGCCAAGTACGCGCTTCAGGTTCCACTCCGGCCGGATACGGAGCTCTGGAGAGACCGCAACAAGAACACGTCGTTCTCGCATCCTGAAATCGACCTGAAGCGGCACGAGGACTTCCTCCTGCGGCAGCATTGGGCCAACCTTGCCTGCCGCGGCGTCCTGGAGACGAACTACTGGTCGCTCGGCAGCGATTTCCGGGGCTGCGGCAGCGCCAGCTACACCCTCAGCTACATGTCGCCGATGGGCGGCTGGGCGGTCCTGGATTATGCACTGCACTTTGACAGGTCGCCCGCGGAAAACCTTCGTCTGGGGTATGCCTCGCTGCTCAGCAGTTGGGCCCTGATGAACACGGGCGATCCCGCCTCCAATTACGGCTACTGGACGCCGGGCCCACTGCATGACGGCGCGATGAGCTGGGGATTCCAGCCACGGTCCATCGGCGACGAATGGAACCCCGCCACGAAGAACCTTCCGCGCGGCGCATGGCCTGTTTGCGGCGAAGCCGATCACGGCTTGGTCGCCGGGATTGAGGCTGCGCGAACAATTCTCTTTGACGATCCGCTCTTTGGCCTCTTCGCTTTCGGGGGCGCACTCAAGGTGGACGGGAACAAGTACGCGATAGTCCCTCAGGATGGGGTCCGGCAGCGATTCAGCGCCGTTCTTGGCGAGAAACGGCTGCACCTGTCGCTGGATCGGGACGGTTTCGCCAGGGACAAGGCAATCGGGATCGATTCCGAACTGGGCTCCGCAACGTTCGTCCTGGAAAACCGGGCGGGGAACGCCCATCTGACGACGCTTCGCATCGCGGGATTATCGCCCGGACGCTATCGTGTTCTCGTGGACGGAAAGGAGGCCGCTTGCCCGGACCTGCAAAACACGGAGACGGGTGTGGCCCTCGAAATTCGAAGTGAACCGTTCGCCCAGGTATCCATCAGCCGGAAGGATGAGTAGCGGAAGGCGAATTCTCTCCCGCAGTTCATGGAACAGGAGTCTTAACCGTGAAACTGAGAACCCGGGCCTCGATACCCCTGGCGGCGTTGCTCCTCTGGGCGGTGTGTGCAGGCTGCCCTTCTCTCCCGGCAGGAACTGTCCAGGAACGCATTGTCGTCGGCAAGCTGAATCGGACCTGTCTCGTGCATGTGCCCGCCGCATTTGACGGCAACGCGAAACGCCCGCTCGTAATCGCCCTGCACCCCTTCACCGGAACCGGCAAAGCCATGGAACGGATGACCGGCTTCAGTGCCCTGGCGGACCGGGAGAACTTTCTCGTGGCTTACCCCGATGGGCGCCAGCGTGTCTGGAATGCGAATCCCGCCGCGCCCTCGAGCATCTTGGGGCCGCCGGCTGACGACATCACCTTTATCTCCGCGCTCATTGATCGTCTCGTGAACGCGTACGGTGCCGATCCGGACCGCGTCTTTGTGACAGGCGCGTCCAGCGGAGGGCTCATGGCGCATCGCGTCGCGTGCGAACTTACCGGCAGACTGGCCGCCGCCGCTTCCGTCATGATTACGCTTCCGGTGGGCTGGCAGGATCACGAGAAGCCTTCGGAACCGCTGCCATTCCTCCTGATTCAGGGCACGGAGGACCCGTTCTTCCCCTGGCAGGGTGGAACCGTCAACGAAGGTCCATTCCGGCGGACCGACTACCTGAGCGCCGAAGCAAGTGCCGGCTTCTGGGTCACTGAAGATATGGCTGCTTCCCCGCCGGTTGAAACGCAACTCCCCGACTCCGATCCGAGCGACGGCACGACGGTCTTCCAAAGAGTTTTTGCGCCCGGCGCCGGCGGCGCACAGGTCGACTTCTACGGCATCAACGGCGGCGGCCACACGTGGCCCGGCAGCGGAAACAACAACCTGGAATTCCTGGTCGGGCGCACCAGCCGGGACATTAACGCCACGCAGGTCATTTGGGACTTCTTCAAGGCACACGCCCGCGATACAGCCAAGTGACTGCTGTCTTGGGGCCTGCAGAAACCAGGCACGTGGGCATCTCGATGTTCCGTACCGGCAGGCAGCGCCGCATCTCTGGTAATATACCGGGCATCCACTGTGGAAACTATCGGATAACCTGAGAATTGCCATGCGAAAACAGTTGTTCATCGGAATACTGCTTCTGCTTTTTCCTGTAAGCCAGCTCAGCCACGCCGCCGGGCCGGAATTCGCATATTTCGACACGAGAGATACGGAGGCTCCCGATGAGACGGTTCCCGCGATAGAGCCCTGGAAGACGATCCCGCTCGACAAGGACTATGCCGGGATGTGGTTCGTTGCGGGGGACCTGGACGGAGATGGCGTACCCGAGATCGTGACGGCGAAGAACGTCAATCACGGCGATGTGCATTATACAAGTTCCGTGGGAGTGCAGAAGCTGGATGGCTCGGTCCTGTGGACATGGGGCGACCCCAAGGCCGGACGGAAGGAACTGCACCACGATGTCGCCTGCCAGATTCAGGATTGGGAGGGCAATGGCCGGAATGAGGTGGTCGTCGCCACGAAAGGGGCCCTCATCGCGCTGGATGGCCGGAGTGGAGCCGAGGGTTTGCGCATCCCCATCGCGGAAAACGCCACCGATTGCATTGCGTTCTGCACGCTGTCCAAAGGCGGGCATGCGGATACCGTCCTGGTCAAAGACCGATACCGCACCATATGGGCCTACGCCCGCAGCGGAGCGCTGCGGTGGTCCGTAAAAGATCCGGGCGGATACCAGACTGCCCATCAACCGCGCCCCATGGACCTCGACGGGGATGGGATTGACGAGATCTTCGCCGGCTATGCAATGCTCAATGCCGACGGTTCCGTGCGCTGGACAGTCCAGTCTGAAGCCGTGAAGAACAGGTTCGGGCATTTGGATTGCGCGCGTTTGATGGCGTGCGGCGGGACGCCGAAAGACACCCGTATCGCGCTGACGTTCTGTGGGGGCAACGGCCTTGCCGTCGTCGATGGCAACGGCCGCATTCAGTGGGAGATTCGCGGGTATCATTTTGAATCCATTCAACTAGGCCGAATCCTTCCCGATGAACCGGTGCCGCAACTCCTGGTTGACATTGACCATCAGCCGCATGGGGCCAGCCCGGTTTGGGTGGTGGGCGGCGACGGTAAGGCCCTCGGCCAGTTGATCACCAACTACAGCCGCCAACATCGACTGATTGACTGGAATGGCGATGGCCTCGACGAATTCGTCATCGCTCACAACCGCAGTCTGTATGATCACACCGGAAAGCGCATGGCAACCTTCAAGGTTCCGGCCGCCGCTTCCATTGTCCATGTCGGGGACATGGACGGCGACCGTCGAAACGATCTGATCTTTACCACGGGCGACGCAGTCTATGTCTTCCGAAATGAAAAGGGCGCACAGTCGCCCGCGCCCGTTCCACTCGGGACAGGAAGCAACGTCACCTTGTACTAATGCGTCAAGAGGAATGGAGATGAGTCCGGGCAGAAAGAAGAAATGGTTTCTTGCATGCGGAGTCCTGCCGCTGCTTGTGCTTGTCCTCCTGCCGCTCTCCGTGCGGCGGGTGCTGCTGGGGCCGCAAGGCAGTTATTTTGATTCCGCCGGCGTGCGGATCCACTACACGGACGAGGGCCACGGCACGCCGGTATTGCTGGTCCATGGCTTTGCGAACCCGGCCCATCTGCAGTGGCGGAGAACGGGCCGTATCGCCGCGCTCTCGAAGGAGTACCGCGTGATCGCGCTGGACAATCGGGGGCACGGGCGAAGCGGCAAGCCCCGTGACCCGGGCCAGTACGGCATCCAGATGGTGGAAGACCTGGTGCGGTTGCTTGACCACCTGAAGATTCAGAAAGCGCACGTGGTCGGCTATTCCATGGGCGGTTTCATCACGCTCAAGATGATCGCCACACATCCCGAGCGCATAATCAGCGCGGCGGCCTGCGGGGCCGGCTGGGAACGGGCGACGCAGGAAAACCGGGACTTTGCCGAAGCCGTCGCAAGGGCCGTGGAGAAAGGGGAAGCCGGCCCCTTGCCCAAGCGGCTGGGCATCGCGGACAGACCCCTGTCCTTCCGGGAAAAACTTGGCGTCAAGCTGTCACTGGGGTATTTCAACGCGCCGCGGGCATTGGCGGCCGCGGTTCGGGGATCGCGCGAACTCACCCTGACGGAAGAGGAATTGCGCGCGAACAGAATCCCCACGTTGACCATCATAGGCAGCCAGGACGGCCTGCTCCCGGACGCCAAAGCGCTTCATGCGCAGATGGCGAATCACGAGCTGCTCATCCTTGAGGGAAAGAATCATATGAACACAGACGTGTCCGGCGCGTTCGTGAAGGCGCTGGACGACTTTCTCCGCAAGCACACCCCCGAAAAGGCCGATTCTTCGCCCGTGATGCCCCCCGCCGCAATGCCGGTGCCGGGGCCCCTGGCAGGCAAGGCATGTGCCATGCGGCGTCCGGCCCGTTCAGAATGAGAGCTGCAAAGGAGAAGAGGATGAGGCAACTTACATTCGCGGCGGCCGTCTTGACTCTCTGCCTCGCGCCCTGTGCTGCGCCTGCGGGGCCATCCAAGGAGAACGACCTTGACATCAACTACGACGAAGATAAGGCGGGCAAGTACGAGCTGCCGCCGCTCCTGGTGACCGCTGAAGGCGGGCCGGTCGCGACGCCGGAGGAGTGGCGCACCGTCCGGCGCCCACAAATGCCCGCGCTCTTCAGCAAGGGCATAGCCCCGTTGTTTCATCACGACGGCCAGAACTGTCCCAAGGCGAAGGAGAGGCCGACATGTTAGCTTGGACGCGACTTTTGACCCCCGTGTTTTCGTTGCTGATGCTCGCGGGGACGAGTGCAGGGCAGGACGCACCCAATATCGCCCGTGGTCTGATCACCCATCAGGATTTGTTCAACGCCACGATGCGGGAAGGCGTGGCCTGCTACCGGATCCCCGCATTGGCGACCGCGCCGGACGGCAGCCTCGTCGCGGCCATGGATGAGCGCGTGGGCTCCTGCGACGATTTGGGCACCAACAAGGACATCAACATTGTTGCGCGCCGCAGCACTGATGACGGAATGACCTGGTCCGCAATAGAAACCGTCGTTGATTACGATCACGGAATCTCGGCGTCTGACCCGTCGATGATCGTGGACCGAAAGACCGGCGAGATTCTCCTCTTCTACAACTACATGGACCACAACGCGGAGCACGGCATCTACTATCTGCACGTGACAAGAAGCCGCGACAATGGGGTCTCCTGGACGAAAGCGGAGGACATCACTTCCCAGATCACCCGGCCGGGGTGGCGGCGCGACTTCGCGTTCATCACCTCAGGCAACGGCATCCAGACGCGCTCGGGCACGCTGTTGCACACGCTGGTGAATCTGGACAAGGGTCTGCACGTGTTTGGGCGTGCCGATGACGCAAAGACGTGGTTCCTGGTCGAGGCGCCGCTGAAACCGGGAGACGAGTCCAGGGTCGTTGAACTCGCGGACGGCGCCTGGATGGTCAACAGCCGCGTCAAGGGGAAGGGGATGCGCTATGTCCACACGAGCGCGGACCGCGGTAAGACGTGGAGAACGGCCCCTGAACCCGCCCTCCCGGACCCGGCCTGCAACGCAAGCCTCATCCGCTGCACGAGCGTCGCGGACGGATACAACAAGAACCGCTTGCTGTTCTCCAACGCAAACTCGCGAAAGGCGCGACGGAACATGACGGTTCGTGTCAGCTATGACGAGGGCACATCATGGACCGATGGGAAGACCATCTATGCCGGCGAGGCGGCCTATTCCTCGTTGACCATGCTCAGGAACGGAGATATCGGCCTGCTGTTCGAGAAGAATGATTACCGGGAGAATGTCTTTGTGCGCTTCTCCATTGAATGGCTGACGGACGGCAAGGACCGATACGAAGCACCACAGCCCCGCTGACGTCCCCCGGAAAGGGACCACTGGGCGGTGATGAAGTGAAGGCGTGCGGTCCGCGGACGTCCATCTGCTCCGGAGAAATCGGCGGCGGTTGACGATGCGCACGCCAAGCCCTATGCTTTGGCCTGAACTGGAGACACCGCTGGAGATTCCTGTGATGACTGCCTTGCTCTTCCTGCTTTCCGCCGTTTCATCCGCTGACGTTGCCCCGCGCCAGGAGGCACGGCCGCTCTTGCTTGTCTGCAATAAGCACGAGGACACCTTGTCCTTTGTCGACCCCGTCTCGCTCGAGCCCGTGGCCAAGATCCCGACGGGGCCGAACCCCCATGAGATTGTGTTGTCCGCGGACCGGCGATTCGCCTATCTTTCGAACTACGCCCCGCCGGGGAATACGATCTCCGTTATCGATCTTGTGGAGCGCCGGCACGTCCGGCAGATTTCAACGGGCGAGTACGGGAGAATTCACGGGGCCGCGATGGCCGCCGATGGGAAGCAGGCCTACTTCACGGCCGGGCAAAGCGGCTATGTCGTGGAAGTTGACACCGCCGCGAATGCCGTCACGCGCGCCATCCCAACGCACGGCCGGATTTCGCATATGGTGCTGGTATCACCGGACGGCAAGCGCTTGTACACCGCCAACATCGAGACTCGGAACGTGTCGGTAATCGACCGGGCTTCCGGAGCGCTGACAGCACAAATCCCGTGCGGAAAAGGCGCGGAAGGCATGTCGTTCACCCCGGACGGAAAGCAACTCTGGGTCGGCAATCAAGAAGCTGGAACAATCACAGTTGCAGATGCGGCTTCCCATGCAGTGCTCGAGACATTCCCGTGTCCGGGCATGCCGGTGCGCATCCATTTCTCGCTGGACGGAAAACTGGCCCTGGTTGCCAGCTGGACTGATCCAGGAGAGCTCGTAATCCTGGACACGTCGTCGCGGCGGGAGCGCAAGCGGCTCCCGGTGGGCAGACAGGCGATCGGCCTGGAAATCACCCCGGACGGCACCCGGGCCTTCGTCGGCTGCGAACACACGGACGGCGTGCACGTGATCGACCTGAAAGTACTTGACGTCATCACCAGGATTAAGACAGGCGACGGATCGGACGCCATGGCCTGGTGGGTGCCGCCGGCAACGAAAGCGCCGTGAGCGTCGCCGGGACAGTCAACCCAGGATGGAGAAGACCGTTGGGCGCGGGTGCACCGTTGAGAGACGCGACCCGGGGAGACCAGGAAGGAACGTCATAACGATGCGGAAATTGTACGGCCTGATGATTGCGGTGTCTATCGCGGTTCTCCCCGGATTGCCGTACGCCGACACCGCTTCCGTGCCACCTGCCGCATCCCCGGCGGATGCGCGCCCCCCATACACGCCGCAAAGCATGCCGCGGTGGGAACAAGTGCGCGGCTTCAATTACCAGCCCAGTTTTGGGCGCACGGGGTTGGAAATCTGGACCAGCCAATTCGACGAAGCCGTCGTGGACCGGGAATTGGGCCTGGGACGGAAGCATTTCCCCGGCATGAACTCGGTTCGCCTCTGGTTGTCGCATGACGCCTACTTCAAGGATCCCGACCGGTTCGCGTGCAATTTCGAAGCCGTGCTCAAGGCCTGCGAACGGCACCGCCTCGTGGCGATTCCCACGCTCTTCAACAATTGGCACAGCATACCCGACTTCGGGGGCATTTCGACGGAGATGATTTCCTATTGGTTCAGCAGCTACGGCCAGGAGGGACAAGCCCCCCACTACGTCTTTCGACCCTACCTGGAACTCCTCTTCCGGGATCACGCCGCGGATGCGCGCATTCTGGCGTGGGACCTGTGCAACGAGCCGTTCAACAACGGGCGGGACGTCTATTTGGGTTGGTTGCGCCACACATATCAAGTCGCGAAGGACTTGGGCGCGCGGCAACCGATCGGGGTAAGCGTGGCGGCGTCCCTTGAGCATTTGCGGCTGGTCGAACCCTTCAGCGACGTGCTCATGATTCACCCCTATTTCGCGCCGCAGGTTTCCTGGGATGCGGTGCAAGCATTCGCAGCGGAGAAGGGCAAAGCGCTGCTGGCCACGGAGTGTTGCTGGGGAGCTCTGGAGGATGCGCGCCGCGCGGAAATCGCCGAGGCGGACTTCAAGACCCTCCGGCAACAGAAGATAGGTTTTCTGGCCCACGCGCTGCACGAGAGCTGCGTCGCTGATTTGCACCGTCCGCAATACGGCGTGATCAGTTCTGCCGAGTATATGGCGTTCATCAACATGGACGGATCCTTGCGGGCCGGCCACGAGGTCTTCAACCGCTACGCCCCTGCGCCGTGACGCAGAGGGAAAGGTGACCCGCAGCCAGCGCCTCGGATCGCGCTGCCGACTGATCAAGCTCCCCCCCCTTGTGCATTGCGGGCGCGCTTAGCCGGTGCCGCGCCTTTGATGGCAAGAACGCCAACCGTCACGCACGAACGCGGGAAATCACGATCGAAAATCAGGCCGACAATGGACCTTCAACAGTCCGTCATAAACATCTGAACATCGGTTGAATTTCTTTACCGCACGACGTATGGTCTTACGGAAGCCCAACGCCGCATGCCGTCCCCGTTCTTGTTGCCTGGCCCAACGATTCTTTGCCGCAGCGATGTTGGGACTAGACGAGCTTTGTTCTCTCCGGTTCGCGGCAAGTCAGCAGACTGAGAATCACCCGGCCGGCCGACAAGGCTTTTCTGACGACCCTGGAGGAGAAAGAGTCTGTGAGAACCAGCGAGGCGCTCCCGGAAGCGCAAGAGGCAGGGACGATGAGTAGAGGAATGAACAGACGGACTTTTCTGGCCGGCGGACTGGGCGCAACGGCCATGCTGGCGTTTTCATCGCCGGGTCGCGCAGACACGAAGAACCCGGCAACCGGTCATTTCCGGCAGTTACAGGGTCTGGGGCCGAAGTTTTCTTTTGCGATTCTTGCCGACCCGCAGGTCGGACACGGCGACGACAAGAATCCGGTTCCGGAAAATGCGCGGAGAACCCTTTCTGAGGCGGTGCTCGAAATCAACGCCATGAAACCGAAGCCTGCATTCGCCATCTTCCTCGGCGACCTGGTCAACGTGTTTGACGAGCGGTCCGTAGCCAATTTTGAAGATTGCATCGGAGGGATCGAGGCACAGCCCATTCTGGTGCACGGCAATCACGACACGCACCCGCCCTACACGGCGTTCAAACAGCTCATGCGGCGGGTTTGCGGCTTTGAGGAGGTCTTCTACTCCTTTGATGCCGGCACCTGGCATTTCGTGATACTGCCCTGCAATGTGGGGGGGCCGGGTCCCGAACAGCAGGCAGCGGCGTCGGACATGCTTCAGTGGCTCGAGTCCGATCTCGAGGCGAACAAGAAACGGCCGACAATCGTCTTTGAGCATTACCACCTGTTGCCGCAGGGACTCACCCAACTGGAGTGGTACACGTTCCCTCTGGATCTGCGCCTTAAACTCATGGGCCTCCTTACGCGGCACGGAAATGTGAAGTTCTACTTCAACGGCCATGTCCACAATGGACTTCAGACATCCGTGAAGACTTCCTGGCACTACAAGGGCATCGACTTTGTCACGGCGCCAACCATCATCGCCCCGCGCAATTTCGGGGAGGAATTCGAGCCCTATCGCCGTGGGACGACCGAAGGCGGTTATTACCTGATTGTCGAGGTGGACGGCAAGAGTGTGGCCATACGAGGCCACTTGGCGGGGCAAGATCGCGCGTACAAATATCCGCGGCGCTTGCAGCGGTTTCGCGAGGACCTCGAACCCCGCTGGTTCCAACGCACAACCGAACTTCCATCCAACGCCGAACTGCTGAACGGTGATTTTGGGCGCGGCTTGCGCCACTGGCAGCCCTGTTTTCGTTATGTGGCCGACGACGATCCCGCTTTCGTCTGGAAAGCATGCCGGAAAGGCGGCCGAAACGCGGCTTATGTGTTCACGCGCGCCAAGGAACCGATCTTCTGGGCCAATGACGAGATGATGGAACTCTATCAGACGGTGTCTGTGCCCGTGGGCGGTTCGCCCGTGTTGCGCGCCGAGTATCTGCTTGAGGAAAAGCCGGTGGATGGCGGCGGCTATATCCGGCTGAGCGCGATGAGCGGCAATGAATTCAAGTTCATGATGATGTTCAAATGGGGCGAGAACGAACGTAAGGCCGATATTCTGGTACGCGGCTTCGGGTACGCCTTGACGGGAACCGCGCAGGGCTGGACCTTCCTGCAAGACTTGGGAAGAAACCGCCGCGGTTTCTTCTGGGACCTGCCATGCACGGAGGGGAAATGGCATGACCTCAGAGCCAATATCGAAGCACTGTACGATGCGGCCATGGGCACACCCGGCGCATTCAGGCAAATGGGCATCACTAAACTGTTCCTGGCAATGGGAACATGGGTCAACAGAAGCGCTGAAGCCGCCAGCGGAGCCTATTTCACGGACTTTCATTTGATCGCCGACACGCGGCTCGATTCGACCATTGACGAGGCGTCGCTTTCCGTTGATGGCAGTGTCTTCAAGACGGAATTTGGCCAGGATCTTGTTGAGAGGCAGAAGAACAAAAACAAGTGAGAAGAGGACGGTTGCCGCCGATTTCAAGGCGATTGCCGAGAGCGTATGGTAGCGAGCCATTGATAACTGTCCGGCGTGCTTCTATAATCCACCTGGCGTCGGCAGGTATCGTCGGCGGCAGGCGCCGGCAAAGGTATAGCAGCGCCGGGAAGGATCAGCGGGATCGGTGCCTTGGCGGGGTTGCTTTCTTGTCAAAGCGAAAATAAGCGGGGAGACATTTGTATGTACCAGGACTCGGGGAACTGTGCCGTGCGATTCGTTATATTGCCGCTCATGGTAGTCGGGCTCTTGGCCGCACTGGCGGGATGCCCTCCTGCACAATATGTCCTGACGGTGAACGTCACTGGCCAGGGGACCATCGTTTGTGCACCATTGGGTGGAACCTATGACGCGGGCACGCTAGTAACCCTGACGCCAGCTCCATCGGCGGGCTGGCATTTCGACCATTGGGAAGACGGCCTGACGGGCAATGCCAACCCCGGGCAGGTCACCATGGACGCCGCCAAAACTGTTACGGCGGTGTTTGCCATCGACCGCTTTGGCCTGACCGTCAGCGTAACCGGCGAGGGCGGAGTCGCCCTCAGTCCGGATGGGGGAACCTATGACGCGGGCACGGTCGTCACCCTGACACCGGCTCCGTCGGCAGGCTGGCATTTCGATCATTGGGAAGACGGCCTGACGGGCAACGCGAATCCTGAGCAGGTCACTATGGATTCGGCCAAGACGGTCCTGGCCGTATTCGCGCCCGATGGGTTTACGCTGGACGTGAACATCACAGGGGGAGGGACTGTCACGCTCGACCCGTCGGGGGGCGTCTACAGCGCGGGCACGCTCGTCGGATTGACGGTCACAGCGAACGCCGGATGGCACTTCGATCGCTGGGAAGGCGCACTGACAGGCAGCGCCACTTCCACCCAGATAACGATGGACGCGGACAAGACGGTCACGGCGGTCTTCGAGCGGGATCAGTATACGTTGACGGTCAGCTCCGAAGGGGGCGGCAGTGTGACGCTGGATCCTCCGGGCGGCGTATACCCATCGGAAACCGTCGTCACGTTGATTCCCAATCCGAACGTCGATTCCCGTTTTGAGGCGTGGGACGGCAATCTCCGGGGGACGAAACAGCCCGCGACCATCACCATGGACGGGAACAAGAACGTGTACGCCATGTTCATGCCAAAACTCTTGACAAATCTCCAACCGAGCAATCTGTGCGCGGTGGGGTCAACCCTGTACTTTCTGGGAAATGGCCTCTATTCGGGCCGGGAACTGTGGAAGAGCGACGGCACGTTCGAGGGAACCACCCTCGTCAAGGATCTTGTGCCGGGTAACAACGGCGCCATTTATTACCTCGTGAATCTGAACGGGGTACTGTATTTTCTCGCCGAGTGGACGGACGACTCGTACGGCTACGGCTTGTGGAAAAGCGACGGCACGGAAGATGGCACAGTCATGGTCGCGGATCTTGGCAATTCCTTCTTCGCGATGCCGCCGGTCAAGGTGGGAGATCGAATCTTCTGGGGCGCCACCGACACGCAAGGCGGAGGCGGAGAGTTGTGGTCCTCCGACGGCACAGCCGGGGGCACCGGAATTGTGAAATCGTTTGGAATTAGCGGCACGCCTGGTCAATTGACCGATGTCGGCGGCGTCCTCTATTTCGACAACTCCATGGAGCCGGACACCTTCACCCTTTGGAAGAGCGACGGTACCGAAGCGGGCACCCTCCCCCTTTACACTGCTCATTGGATCAATGGGATCGCCGGGCTCAACGGCCAAGCGTACTTCTCCGCGGGTGCTACCGAGTATTCACTCTTCACGACCGACGGGACCGAGGCAGGCACGCACAAGATGTACGATTTCTTCACCGGTCCGGGTAACTACACGGTTTCGGGAGGACTGCTGTACTTCACGGCCCAATCGTGGGCATCACCCATACTCAACAGCCTTGTTTGGGCAAGCAACGGGACGGATGTGTATACGGTGGATGCGGGGCCGTACCGGCCCTGGGACCTGTTTGATTTCAACGGCACATTGCTGTTCGAAGCGCTTTACGACGTGAACAGTGTCACCCATTGCGGCCTCTTCGCCACGACGGGTTCCGGCGCAACCCTCCTGCGTCAGATCAATCCGACATTGTTCTACGGCCTTACGTCCTATCAGGTGATCGTCGGCGACGTCGTGTATTTTGTGGCCGAGAACAGCGTCGGGGGCGCCGGCCTGTGGAAGACCGATGGCACGGAGGCCGGCACCGTCCCCGTCAGCGATATCAACCCCACCGGCCTTGGTCCCTATTACTTGACCAATGTGAACGGGACCTTGTTCTTTGCCGGCCAGGACGATGCGTACGGCTATCAGTTGTGGACCAGCGACGGCACGCTTGCGGGCACGCTGCCCATCAGCTGTCCGACGCCCTGAATTCGAGTCAGCGGCCAACGGGGCACAATGGACAGCATCCGGGGACACGTCGCCTTCGATTGGCCAGGGCGAAGCAGCACGAGGTCCTTGCGGGGCTCTGTTGACAGCAGGGGCCAAGCGGCTGGGCGGGAATGCGCGCGGGCATTGTTCAGCGGACCCCCGCGGACATTCACGCAGGTGTTTGCGCCCGGGCGGACCGCAGGCTACTGGATACGCCTTCTTCCTCGCTGTGAAATGCCGAAAAGCAAGAAGGCCGAGGACAACATGGTCGCGGCATCGCCGAGACCGGTGGAAGTCCGCTGCGTTGATGTGCCGTGACAATCCAGGAATGGCGCACAATGCGCCTCGCAAACCAGTAAGGGGCAAGAAGCGTTCCAGCGATGCCCGCGGCAATGGGCAGCAGGAGGAAGAACGCGCGCGACATTTCGATGGGCGAAGCGTAGTCCTTCCATCCCACGCCCCACAAAAGCCAGACGCAAGAAATGACTATGGCTGTGACAACGATAAGCAGAACGACACGGATGCGCTTCATATCGCTGGCTTCCCGTGTTTCTGTCGAAAGCATCTTAAGACCAGGCGACGGCGTGGAAGAATCAGGGACAGCAGCAGATTATTGTGCCGTCCGCCGATTGCCTGCGCAGGTTGCCCAGAGCGCGCCGAGGAGCACGTACAAAATCCCGGGGACGACGAGGGCGAACTTCAGCGCCGCGCAGCAAAACGCGGTGGCAGGCCATACTTCGCTCTCCACGCCATACAACAAGATTCGAATCAGGGCGTAGTTCTCGACGGCGTCGAGCAGGGCGGCGGCGAACTGTCCCCAGGCGAGGAACGCGCCCGCCGCCGTCAGGAAACGCCGTCCCGAAAGGCGCTGGGCCACGAGTGCACAGCCCAGCGCGATCGAACACGCATAGAGCACGAGGAACAGATAGTCGAGGCCGAGGCCCAGCGCCGCGCAGAGTTGCGCCCGATGATCCCACGAGCCAACCATGCGCTGTGCGCTGGCGGCCGTGCCCGCGAATTCGTAGGCCATCATGCCGCCGGGCGCGGCGGCGGTCTTGAGCGGGGTCCCTATGGACAGCAGGGCGGTCATGAACAAGAGCGTCGGCACAAGCAGCGCCCAGAACGCCTGCTTCTGTCTTGCCTCGGGCAGCCAACCGAAGGGGTGTGCAAGCATGACGGTTCTCCTCGAAGGTTCTTTCGCGCCTGGGGCAGGTGCGCACCGGGCCGATGCCGACACCGGCGCCCCAGTCCGCGCCAATCATACACGGCGCCATTCGTTCCCCGCCAGCCGCCGCCGAAGCAAGATCTCGATCCGTGGGGGCGAAAACAAGCCATCGACCTTGCAGCGCAGGAGACGCGCCAATCCGCGTCGAATAGGTTCTCAGGAAGGACAGGCTGAAATCCCGAGCCGATTTCAACATCGCAAGTAGCAACTACGTGAGAATAGGCCCCTTTTCAGACACAAGAAAAGGACTTGAGTTCGTCAGTAAGTCCTTGATATTGCTTTGGTAGAGCATTCGTTCCTGGACTCGGAAAATCTCTCCATTGCGGTGCCATCGGTTTGTATCACGTGCCGCTTTCAATGAGCGCACTCTGCCTGCCGCACGAAAACCGCCTCTTCCGTCAACTCTCGCACCGCCCAGACAGCGTCTGGAAGTAAAAGACTCGCCAACCACTCTGCTCCACTGTGGCCTCATAGTATAATGAACCGTCGCGCGTGTATTTTGGCACCGCTCACACCACTCACCATTCCGCTTTCCCCGCAATCAACAGCCCCACCGCCCTAGCGGCGCAGCTTCCTCGCGCCCAAGAGCAACACCCCGAGGACTGCTCCCGCAAGAACTGCCGCACCCACCGGCACCCGTGGCGCATCCGACACGACGATCACCGCAGGTCCCGCCGTGCCAAAAGCCGAACCTCCAATCTCGCACGTATACGACCCCGAAGCCGCTTCCCCCGCCGCAGCGAGGTGGTACGCGTCCGATCTCTCCCCCGCAAGCGCCACCCCATCCTTCATCCATTGATACGTCACCCCCGGCGGCAGGCCCAGCCCCGCCAAGCGCAACGTCAGCGCCTCACCCACCTGATACGGACTCGCATGCTCCGCTTCAATCGTCAGTGGCACCGGCGTCAGGCACCAGACGTCGTTCAGCAGCGCAAAGTCATTGCTCGTAATCGTCGTCCCCCCGAGCACCCACAACTTTCCAGCGAACGCCAGTGCCGCATGCCCGAAGCGCACCGCCCAGGGAGCAGGAGGGCCCCCCCTCCAATCTTCCGCATTCGCGGAGTACCACACATCATTCATAGCACGCATCCGCGCACTCGACCCGAAACCCTCGATGTACTTTCCGCCCAATATCCATAGGTTTTCGTCAAATACTACGGCAGCATGTGCGTCTCGCCCGCGCCATGCGGCACATGTAGTTGCCGGATTCCAGGTCGTGCCATCCGGGCTTGTCCAGACATCGTTCAGATAGGTATATGTCGCTGCAGGAAGATCATTATGTAAGCCAGCGAGGAGGCAGAGAGCGTCCTGAAAAACGACCGCCTGGAGCCGAGAGCGGGATAGCCATGGCCTGATGCCCGCTGTTGAAGTCCAGTCATAGCCGTTGTTTGAACACCATATATCGTCCAACGATGCGCCATAGTTGTTTCCACCGATTACATACAATAGGCTTCCGTGAGTGACTGCTCCCATGCCAAAACGGTCGGGCCAAGGAGCCCCAACACCAGCGCTTGACCATTGACTTCCGTCGAGGGACCACCAGGTGTCGCCGAAGATCGAGGTCAGGCCCAAGCCTCCAAATATCCACATCTTGTCCTGGAAAACGACAGCAGCGTGCTCCTGTCGAGCGTCCCACTCCGCGCAACAATTGGCCTCAACCCAATCAACTCCGTTTGTCGAAGACCAGACATCGCTCACGGGATCGACATGGTAAGGGTCTTTGCCTCCCCCCAGCACCCAGATCCGGTCCTGAAATGCCATAACCGCGTGACCTGTTCGCGCCTCCCACGGGGCCGCTGGAGTCACCTGCTGCCAATAGTAGGCATGCCAGGTGCCCAGCACCACCCTGCCCATATCGACGGCGCTTCCCATGCGTGCAACACTCAACAGAACGAGCAGAGGAATGAACAGCCTCAGGATCTCAAGCCGGAGGGAACTTCTTTCGTTGCTCATAAGATGATCCTAATTGTGGATAGAGTATGGATCGTCCCCGTGTTCTCGATCCAGGACAAAGGGCACTTGCGCAATTCCTTTAGCAACAAGGGTTTGCTTCGATGAAAACAATAACGCCCTCTCGTACGCGTTTTCCGCGTAGAGAGGGCGTTATCTTGAACTTGTTTGGTAGAGGATTCCGTTCTGGACTCGGAAAATCTCTCCATTGAGGTGCCATCGGTTTGTATCAGGCGACCGTTCCCGCCGCTTGCGCCCTCCGAACCGTCTTGCATCGCGTTTTCAAGGGGTGCCAAAATATACGCGTCGGGGCAAATGATTGTGAAACAAGGAGTTGCGGTCTTGCCTTCATGTGGAAGGATGGTTCCCTTTGAAGTACTTTTTCGATGTCGTTCTGGTGTTGGTTCT
>CAILVY010000242.1 GCA_903837785.1 Candidatus Hydrogenedentota bacterium | reverse complement strand
GAGAGGGAGAAGGAGAGGGAGAAGGAGAGGGAGAAGGAGAGGGAGAAGGCGAAGGAGAGGGAGAAGGCGAAGGAGAGGGAGAGGGAGAGGGGGAAGGGGAGGGAGAAGGCGAAGGAGAGGGAGAGGGAGAGGGCGAAGGGGAAGGCGAGGGGGAAGTCGAACCCGCCATCGAGATTACGCCCAGTCCCGGATCAGTGATCTTCTTTGGAGCCGCGGCGCTGAATACGACGGTTCACGAGACAGTGACGTTGAAGAACGTGGGTGTCGTGCCGGTCTCGGGTGACGCCGTCTTTTTGGATGGCGCCGTATTCAGCATTGTGGGCGATGGGACGTTTCAGTTACAGCCCGGGATGAGCCGCATTCTGATTCTCTCGTTTACCCCTAACCAGGAGAAGGTCTACACAGACACGCTGCAGATCGGGGACGGCAAACACACGTACTCGCTGTTGATCAACGGCATTGGCGCCAGCAATACGATCTCCTGCGATTTGGATGGCGTCTCGTTGCCGCCCGCGGTTGCCGTCATTGGCGATGTCGCGATCCTGCTTCTGTTCTTGCTCAGCCTGTTTTTTGCGGGCCGTCGCTAGGCGCAATGACGGGTGCGGGTGCGGCGCGGGAGTCTGCCTGATCCCGGGCGGACTCAGAGCGACTCGATATCGCGGCGCGGCCGCACGAGCAGGAGCAGGAGACCGGCCACCACCAGGGCCACCGCGGCGTACTGGAAGGTTGTCCCGAGCCCGACCTGCCGGTCCTTGAGCGCTCCGCCCACGTATATCATCACCCCGCCGGTCAGGCAACTGAAGCAGTTCATGATGCCGTAGCCGGTGGCGCGATAGCGCGGATCGGCGACCTGGCAGAGAATGGGCATCATGTTGGAATCGGAGAAACCGCGCGACAGGCCATAGACGATGAGTCCGGCAATCGCCAGGACAAAGACGTCCGTGGACGCGGTCATGAAGAGTGCGGGGCCGGCAAAGGCGAATCCGATTAAGGGCACGAAGAGCCGTCCGCGGATATTTCTCCGGCGCCAGGCGTCGGCCCACGCGCCGCCCGTCAGGATCCCGGCGAAGGCGGCGGCCTGCAGATAGCCGGTGGCCGAGAAGCCCGCCGCGCCCTGGCCCATGTTGAAATGCTCCTTGAGATACACGGGGAGCCAGCCGGTGATGCCCCACCCCGCGAGGGCGAGCAGGCTCCAGTGCAGCAGCAGCACGTAATAGGAGGGCTGCCGGAACAGGGAGGCCAGCGCGGAGACGGGGGTGATGGCGGGCGGCGCCTGGATACTCTCGGAAACGGCGGATTGCGCCCTGGGCGCATCACGCAGCAAGAGCATGAGAAGGACGGCGTATCCGATTCCGAAGGCGCCGAAGATCGTGAAGCCGGTGCGCCATCCGTACCACTCCGCAATGTAACCGCCCACGCCGCCGAGGGCGGCGCCGGCGTAGATGCCGCTCATGTGAATGCCCGTGGCAAGCGATCGGGTCGGGCCGCGGTGATAGTCCGCGATCAACGCCAGGGCGGCGGGTATGTAGCACGCCTCGCCTACGCCCATCAGGGCGCGAACGACCAGCAGTTGCCCGATGCTGTGGCAATGACCGGTGAGCCAGGTGAGGAGCGACCAGACAAAGAGGCTGACTACGATCACGCGCGAACGGCTGAATCGGTCGGCCAGGAAGCCGGCGCCCGGGCTGAGCAGCGCATACACCCACAGGAAGACGGAGGTCAGCAAGCCGAACTGGGCTTCGGTCATCGTGATGTCCGCCGTGATCGAGTCGTGCATCGCGGTGATAGTCAGCCGGTCGAGATAATTGAGCAGGGCCACCACCCACAACAACGCCACGATGAGCCAGGCGCGGAACATCGAGGGGCTCACGTCTTCGCTCACTGTCCACCCTTCCCTGTGAAGTGCTTTCACCCGTTTGCTGCCCGAAGCGGGGCTATTCTGTTGGAGCTGGCGGGCGGCATGCAAATTCTGCGTGCCGGAGGCTTCTTTCTTACAGCAGCGTGAGGAACACGAGCAAGGCGTGCAGATAGCCTGCGCCGGCAAGCAGCGCGGGAAAGCAACAACACAGGATGAGCGGCGCCGCGACGAAGCGGCGCGAGCGGGTGAGCAGGAAGTACGCGCCCGCGGCGCCCAGGAACAGGCTCAGCGCCGCGCAGCCTGCCATGCCCAGGAGCGAAAGCGGACGCTCCCATGCGGCGTGCGCGGCATGGGACGGCCCGTAGGTTATTGCGGACATGTATCGGAGAAAGAGCGGCGGCACCGCCTGGAACAGCACGGCGGCGGCCGGGAGCAGCAGATGGACTTTGCCCTTCATGCGCGTCACTCCCCTATCCGCACGTGTGCATCGCCATAACACACGGCCTTGGATTCTTTGAAGAGCCAATCTGCATTTACGCGGCCCCGCGTGATCGTTTGAAGCCGCCGGAAGACCGCCTCCATATGTTCGTTGGACTCGTGCAAGGCGCGCTGCAGGGGATAGCCGCGGGTCCACCGGCGCAGAAAGAAGTAGTAGAACACTTCGGAAGAACTCTGGCCGGGATGTCCCACGTACGTCTTGGCGCCCAGTTTGAGCCAATCCGGTCCCTGCGGCAGGTTGTAGCAGCCGGTGTTGTAGACGAGCCGGAGCCGCTGCCGCCGTTCTTCGGGCAGTCGGGCCACCCAACGGATGTACTGATTCGTATGCGCCAGGAAGTACAGGTCCACCGCGGGATACTGTTCCAGCGCCTTGTTCAGGCAGGCCACGAATTCCTCTTCCTGATCCCCCCGCTTTGACTGCGTGAAATACCACGAGGCACCGTAATACCGCTTCAGGTATCCCCGCGTGAAGAGGTCCGTGCCCCACTTCTGGAAGGGCGTCACGTTGTCGCGAATCGCCAGGGCGGCGCGCTGTTCCCGGCCCGGCGCTGCCGCCGTGTGCAGAAAGATCCGGTCCGTGGCGAGGGAAAGCGCTATCGCGTAGGCCAGTATGAACAGCGTGGCAGTAATGACTGCGGCGCGGCGCTTATTCATTCTCCCTCCACATCGGCCCATTTCCGTTTCCTGGGGGCATCCTATGCTTTCCACGATGCAGCGGTCAATGGAGCCCGGCGGCGGGAAGGATTCCAGAAACGCCCTTCCGGATACGAAAAAGCCCCGGAAATCCTTGGATCGCCGGGGCTTACATACGCTTGCTGGTGGCGGTGCACGGATTCGAACCGCGGACACGTGGATTATGATTCCACTGCTCTAACCAACTGAGCTACACCGCCGTGGAGAAGTATTGTAGCAAATGATTGCGGCCGTTTTCCACTGCGGCATGCATACCGCGGTCGAAAACCCCGGTTGATTCCGATAGGATAGGCAAATGAAGAGAATGAGAGAGGAGACCCCAGCCATGCGCACGACCCTTTCGCCCGGCAACGCTGTGACAACCCTGATCGTCCTCGTTCTTGTCAGTCTCGCGGCAGTGGAGGCCTGCGCCGCGCCTTGGGAGCGCCTCGTAGTGGGAGGGCAATCGGAACAAGAGCGTTTGGCCACCTGCGATTTGCAGCGGTACTTGGCCCAGGTCGCTCAGCGCGTTCCGCTGATTCTGACGCCGGAGCAATGGGCGAAGGCGCCGCTGCCGGCGGTCATTCTCGGCACGCCGGAGCGCAACGCGCTCGTGGGACGCGCCGCCTTGACTTCGGAGGCGTTGGGAGAACAGGGATATCGCCTGGAAGCGATGCCGATGGAGGGGCAGGACACGATTGTGGCCGCGGGCGTGACGCCCGAAGGCGCCGTGAATGCGATCTACGGCCTGTTGAGGGAACTGGGCTTCCGATTCTATCTGGGCAGCGAGAGTGTGCCGGAGACGCTGCCCGCGAGCCTGCCGCACGCCAGCGTGACGCGCAAGCCGGCCTTCACGATGCGGGGTGTGCTCCCGTGGTACAACTTCTTCAACAGCCCCACGGCGTGGGATCCGCTGGATCACCGGGCATTTGTGGATCAGCTCATCCGGATGGGCGCGAACTTTGTGGGCTTCCACACGTATGACGCGGAGCCCTTCGCGGGTTATGAAGAACAGGGGACGATGCAGTATGCGGCGCGCCTGCTCAACACCGCCTCGCCCACGTGGGGCACGCATGCCCTGGCTACTCAGGACTTCGCGTTCGGCGGCAATCAGCTCTTTGCCGAGGACTACTTCGGGGCCGCCACGACCCAACTCAAGGAAGATCCGATTCGTGTCGTGCGCCGTGAACAGGACCTGATGCGTGACGCGCTGGATTACGGGGCGCGGCGCGGCCTGCACACGTGCCTGGGCTACGAGATGAACGGCGATCCCACTGAGCCGCGGTTCCGCGATGCGTTTCTCAAACGCCTGAACCGGGTGCTGGATCAGTATCCCGCGATCGATTTCCTGTGGCTGTGGGAATCGGAGACGCAGGGCGTGCAGGGCTTCGCGCCGCAGTATCATCAGCATGTCCTGCCGCTCACGCTGAATCCCGAAAGTCCGCTCACGTTCTATGCCGCCGCCCGCCGTTCCTTCTTCACGCGGGTGGTGGATGTGTCGCGGGGCGAAGCGCCATTCTATCAGGACAACGAGGGCGGCAAGCGCGCGCGGGCCGCGGAAGGGGCACGGCTGGAACTGTTCGCGCAGCTTGCCTTGCGCGCGTTGGCGCATCGCGCCCAGGCGCCCCGGCTCGTGATCTCCGGCTGGGGCGGCGATGAGCGGCTGCTGTCGGCCGAGTACTACGACGGCCTGGACAAGTTGTTGCCCGACAGCGTTGTCTTCTCGTCGCTTGATCATATCGCGCCGCGCGAACGCGTGGATCGCGTTTATGGGGAATTGCCGCCGCAGCGCGAGCGCTGGCCGATAGTGTGGCTCGAAAACGACGGGGATCAATGGCATCCGCAGCCGTACGTGCACATTTTTGAAAAGACGGCGCGGGATGCGTTGCGCGGCGGCAGCCAGGGCATGCTCGGCATCCACTGGCGCACGCGTG
>CAILVY010000241.1 GCA_903837785.1 Candidatus Hydrogenedentota bacterium | reverse complement strand
GGCGCGTAGATGCCGGGCGCCACGCCCTGACTGTAGTACGTGAACGCATTGCTGCCGTCGAATTCGAGATCGTTGCTGACCAGGTCCGCCGCGGTGCCGTGGAAGCCGGGCGGGGTGCCGCTGAAGAGCACCACGTTGCTCAATCCGCGGACCAGCAGGCTGTCGAAGAGGGTATAGACCCCCGCGGCCACCTGGCTTGCGCCGGTTCCGGTGGCGAGCGTGGCGAAGCCGAGGCCGTGGGTCATTTCATGCAGCAAGACCGAGTAAAGATCGAATTGGGTGACGGCCGGCAGCCCGGAGCCCACGTTCCAGGGATAGCCGAAGTCGACCGTCACTTCGATTTCCGCGAAACTGGCGAAGGGTTTCGATCCTTCAACCAGGCGGCGGAGGGAACTCCCGTTCTGAAAACCCGGCGCGGAGGCGTAGTAGGTGCCGGCGAACGCCAGTGCGCCCGAGCCGTCGGACTGGGAGACATTGACCTTAACGTCCAGGGTGCCGTTCATGTTGAGGATGTCCGCGATATATCGGAGCACCTCTTCGAGCCGCGCCTGACGTGCCGCGCCCTCGCTCAGATCCCGGAAGCCCTGAGAGACGCTGTCCATGTAACTGATGTTGAAGGTGATGCCGTTCTCGGTGAGCTGCTTGTCGGGCAGGCTCTTGGCCCAGTGCGTGGGGTCATTTGTATCGACCACTTGATAGCCCCAATGGGGGGCGAGAAAGACAATCTTCTCCGCCGCGGCGGGGAGGGCCAGGAGCGCGAGGACAAGAAAGGGGAGCAACGTCCGGTTTCGCATGGCTTGTACACTCCGTGATGCTGAAGAAGGTTCTCGGAAGCATGCTAGAAGTTTTCGGCGCGGCTGTCAACCGGATTTTCCGCGCAGGCACCTTGAAGGCCCCCACCCCCTGTGATAGAATGCGTTTTGCTTGTTCGGAGGCGAGAAATGCGATTGCGCCATTGCATAGTCCTGGGATACCTGATCCTTGCCGCGCTCGGCGCGGGCGGATGCGCCCGAACCCTGCCGGACACGGCGGGATTTGCGCTCGAAAACACGATCACGGTCGATGCCCCCTTCAAGGACGCCTGGCAGATGGTCAAGGGCGTTCTGCGCGAACAGGATCTGGAGATTTACACCCGCGACAAGCGCGGCACATTCGTCGCCTATTCCAAGCCGAGGAAGTTCCTCGGATTCATGCAGCGGCACCGGGTGAAATACACGATCGAACTCGCGCCGGTGGCGGAAGATGAAACCCGCGTGTACATCGCCTCGATGCGGCAGGTCTACGGGGTGACGCTGCTCACCTACCCCGATTGGCATGACCGCAAGACGACGGATAGCCAGGGCATGCTGAAGATCCTGCAGGCAGTCGAGGCCAAGGCGGCCAAGTACAAGCCCCTGCCCAAACCCGCCTGAGCCCTCCGGCGGTCCCTCGATCACGGGCACGTGTTTCATGAGAACAAGAGAGGGATAATCGCCATGCGCATCGCCGTTCTCTTCAACGCCGCCGCTCTGTTGTTCCTGTCCGCGTTGGCCGTGGCGCAGCCGCCCGTGTCCGCCCTGAACGTGCGGGAATTCGGCGCCAAAGGCGATGGGACGACGAAAGACACCGCCGCGATTCAGAAGGCCATCGATGCCTGCGCGGCGGGCGGGGGCGGAACGGTGACATTCCCCTCCGGCACCTACCTCAGCGGCAGCCTGCATCTGAAGAGTTTCGTAAGCCTGTTGCTGGACAACGGCGCGACGCTGCTCGGCAGCCCGGACAGCCAGGATTACGACCCGTGCGAGAAGCTGGAATTCAAGAGCGACGCCGACCGCGAGACCAGCTACTTCCACAACGCGCTGATCTGGGGGGAAGACCTGGAGCACGTGGCCATCGTGGGCAAGGGCACGATTGACAGCAATCGCAAGCGGCGCCTCGGCCCCAAGGCGGTCGCGCTCAAACGCTGCCGCTACGTCGACATCCAGGACGTCCACATCCGCAACATTCCCAACTACGCCATCAGTCTCTTGGGCACGGACTGGGTCAACATCGACGGCGTCACCATTCAGAACGGCTACGCGGACGGCATTGATCCGGACTCCTGCCGCAACGTCCGCATCTCGAACTGCCACATCGCCTCGACGGACGACGCGATCGTGCCGAAATCGAGCTTCTCGCTGGGCGAGCGCCGCTCCTGCGAGAACATCACCGTCACGAACTGCTACCTCGCGACCGTATGCAATGCCTTCAAGCTCGGCACGGAGTCCGGCGGGGACTTCAAGCGCATTGCAGTGAGCAATTGCGTGATGTCGGGCCTACGCGGGATCGGCGCGCTGGGGGGCGTGGCGCTCGAATCGGTGGACGGCGCAAACATCGATGGAGTAACCGTCTCGAACATCACGATGGTCGATATCCGCACGCCGATCTTCCTGCGGCTCGGCAATCGCGGGCGCGACCTGAAAGAGCCCATCGCGGGCTCCCTGAAGAACGTCGTCATCAGCGGGATCGTCGCCACGCGCGCTTCGTTCCCCGCGAACATCACGGGCATTCCGGGCCATCCGATCGAGGGCATCACGATTTCGAATCTCCGGCTGAATTACATGGGCGGCAACCCGCTGCATCCGGACTCAAAGCCGGTGCCCGAACTCGAAAAGGAATACCCCGATCCCGACATGTTCGGATCGCTGCCTGCCTATGGCCTCTATTGCCGGCACGTCCGCGATCTCGCGCTTGCGAACGTGAGCCTCTCCTTCGAGGACAACTTCTGGCGCCTCCTCTCCAACGACGACCGGAAAGTCACCTGGCCGGAGGACGGCACGCCGCCGCAGCCTTCCGAGCCCGGGCAGGCCGGGCACGCGTTTGTGTGCGACGACGTCCGGGACGTGTCCGTGGACGGGTTTCGCGCGCGGCCCAGTGGCGACGGCGCCGCGCTGGTGCGCCTCATCAACGTGCGCAACCTGCTCTTCCGCGGCGCGATGCCCGCCGAGGGCACGACCGCTTTCCTGGAAGTGGCCGGCGCCGAATGCGCAAATCTCAACTTGCTGGACAATGTCCTGACCGCGGTGAAAACGCCCGTGGCGTTCCAGGACGGGGCGACGGCCCAGGTGCTGACACAACGCTAGCCGTCACGAGCGGGTTCGTCATTGTTCATCGCAAGGGATCTGTTCTACAATGCGCCTCCCGCTGAGGGAGGCGTTTTTCCCAACGAATCGAGGTTGTTATGCCCGTGAAATGGATCATCACCGATATCGACGGCTGTCTCAGCCCGGAGGAATCGGCGCCGTGGAACCTGGACCTGTTTGCACGCCTGGCCCACATCGCGAATGAAGCGAACGAGGGCCGGGGGCCAATCGCCCCGATCACGCTCTGCACGGGGCGGCCGCAGCCCTATGCCGAAGTGCTTATGAAGATTCTCGGCGTACGGGCGCCCGCCGTTTGCGAGAACGGCGCGGTGCTCTATTCGCTGCACGACAACCGATCCGTGTATGGGCCGGGCGTGACGGAGGCGAAAGTCCGCGGCCTGCGCGCGGTGCGCGCGTATATCGAGTCCGAACTCATGCCGGCGTATCCGGAACTGGTTTATCAGTTCGGGAAAGAGGCGAACATGTCGATCTACTGCGAGCGCCCGGCGGTCTTTGCGGAGATCACGCCGCGCATCGAGGCCTGCATTGCGGCGCAGGGCCTGCCCCGGCTGCTGATCAGCCCGACGCACTATTATCTGAACATCAACCTCGAGGGCGTGGACAAGGGCAAGGCCATCGAGGCCTTGCAGCGCCAGCTCGGGGTGCGGAAAGAGGAAACGGCCGGCGTCGGCGACACGGAAGGCGACCTGCCGCTGCGCAACGCCGTGGGCTTCTTTGCGTGCCCGGCCAACGCCAAACCCGGCATCAAACACTACGCGGACTATGTGTCGCCGTATCCGGACATCGAAGGCATGCTCGATATTCTCGCCCGGCCGGAATTTCGCCGCGCGGACTGAGACGACAGAAGGAGGTCACTCATGGCGGATCAATTCATCTTCACGATGCTCGGCCTGAACAAATACTACGGCCAGAAGCAGGTCCTGAAGGACATCAACCTTTGCTTCTTCCCCGGAGCCAAAATCGGCATCGTGGGCGAAAACGGCGCGGGCAAATCGACGGTCCTCCGCATCATGGCGGGCCTCGATCAGGAGTTCCGTGGACAGGCCACGCTCTCGAAGGGGTATCGCGCGGGCATGGTTGCGCAGGAACCGCTGCTGGACCCGGCGCTCACGGTGCGCCAGACAATCGAACTGGCCTTCGCGGACACGATGAAGCTGCTCCAGGAATTCGAAGCGCTGTCCGCGAGTCTCGGCGAGCCCATGTCCGACGAGGCCATGCAGGACGCCATGGACCGCATGGGCGTGCTCCAGGATCGCCTCGATGCGGCGGATGCCTGGAACCTCGATACGCGCCTGAATCAGGCCAGCGAGGCCCTTTGCCTGCCCGAGGACGATCGCATCATCGGCACGCTCAGCGGCGGCGAGAAGCGCCGGGTCGCGCTCTGCAAAGCCCTGCTCGAACGCCCCGACCTGCTGCTGCTCGACGAACCGACAAACCACCTGGACGCGGAAACCGTGGACTGGCTCGAAGCGCAGCTCCGCGAGTATCCCGGAACCGTGATCATCGTCACGCACGACCGCTACTTCCTCGACAACGTCACGAAGTGGATTCTCGAACTCGAAGGCGGCTGCGGCATTCCCTGGGAAGGCAACTATTCGTCCTGGCTCGAACAGAAGCTGACGAAGCTGGCCTCGGAGGAGCGGCAGGGCTCGCCGCGGGCGCGGTCGCTCGAGCACGAACTGGCGTGGATTCGCATGAGCAACAAGGACCGGCGCGAACTCAGCCGGGCGCGCCTGTCGCAATACGAGCAACTCGTGGCGCGGGAACAGGCCGCGAGCAAGCAGGATTCCGCCGTGATCCAGATTGCCCCCGGCCCGGAACTCGGCGATCAGGTCATCGAGTTCAAGAACGTGTCGAAACAGTTCGGCGACACGGCGCTGTTCAAGGACCTCAGTTTCATCGTGCCGAAAGCGGCGATCGTCGGGGTCATCGGCCCGAACGGCACCGGCAAGACGACGCTCATGAAAATGATCGCGGCGCAGGAAGCGCCCGACACCGGCGAGGTCGCCATCGGCGCCACCGTCAAAACCTCTTACATCGAGCAGGAGCGCCGCGCGCTTCAGGGCGACGTGTCCCTCATCGACGAGGTGAGCGGCGGCGGCGACGTGGTGCTCATCGGCAAGCGCGAGGTCCCCATCCGGCAGTACCTCTCGCGCTTTGGGTTCCGCGGCGCGGATCAGCAGAAGATGGCCAGCCAACTCTCCGGCGGCGAGCGCAACCGCTGCAATCTCGCGAAGCTGCTCAAGGACGGCGGCAACGTCCTGCTCATGGACGAACCGACGAACGACCTCGACGTCAACACGTTGCGCCTGCTCGAAGACGCCATACTCGATTTCGGCGGCTGCGTCATGGTGATCAGCCACGACCGCTTCTTCCTCGACCGAATCTGCAATCACATGCTCGTCTTCGAGGGCGAGGGACAGGTGCGCTGGTTCAAGGGGAACTATCAGGAATACGAGGAGTGGCGCGTCAAGGAACTGGGTTCGCGCCTCTTCGAGAACCGCCGCGGCCGCTACCGCAAGCTCGTGAAGAAGTAAGCCGTGCTCGCCCCTCAGGAGCGGAAGAAGCGCCGATAGAGCGCGGCGGGATGAAACGGGCTTTGACCCATCGGGATATAGACCTCTTCTCCGACGGGCGGCAAGGGGAAGGGTCGGATGCGCCCGTCGTGCCAGTACAGGAACTGATACTCGGGCGTGTCGATTGGGGGGTCGAAGGCGAACTCGACCCGGGTGGGTCCCACCTCGTTGACATCGAGAATCGTGGCGGTGAGATGGGAGAAGGCGACCTGGTCGCCGGGATGAAAGGGGAACTCGGGCCCGCGCACCAGCTTCTCGAAGAGCATGCTCAAGTACGCGCCATCGACGACCTGTAACTCGAAGCGGTTTGGCGCGGTCCGGCGCAGGCGGTGATCGTAGGGCGCATAGCTCAGGACCCACCAATTGCGCGGCAGGGGGTGCAGCCCGGTCCTGAAGCGCAGGATTGACGTATAGAACCCAACCATGGGGTCGGGCGCGGTGAGCAGGACGGCCGCCTGGTTTTCGAGCCGGGTGTCGTCAATCTCCGCCTCGAGCGCGGACTCGGCGGCCACACGCATGGCGCCGTACAGCCCGGCCGAGGCCACCGGCCAGAACAACGCCGAGTAGACGACGTTGATCGCAATGAGGAATCCCGCGGCGAGCGCCGCGAATCGGCTGGGCCGCGCAATGGGGCCGGGTTGTGTCCGCTCATGCCACCAGTGGTGCAGGACGACCGCAAACGCCGTGCACAGCCCAATCGAGGGGAGCATCATCAGGCGCGACATCGGGAACGTGGCGGAAATCGGCAGCAGGGACAAGGCCCCGCCGGCCAGCAGCCACAAAACCGTCTTCCGGGTTTTTTCATCGAGCGCAGGCCAGGCACGGCGCAACAGCCAGGCCAGCAACGCGCATCCGGCAAGGCCGCCGAACAGCACTATGGGCCGGGCGGCCGGGAGCACATCCCACAACTCCGAGGGAATCATGACGATGGCGCCCGAGAGCAGCGCGATCACACGTCCCGGGGCTGCGCTGAGATACGCGAGGGGCTGCCCCAGCGGCTCGATATACGCGCCCGAGCCGTAGGCGCCGAAATCCAGGGCCTTGTACGCCGCTGTGTAACACAGGCCGACGAACGCCCCGGGGAGCAGCGCAAGCAGGCGCTGCCGCCACGGACCGGGCGCGCGGCAAGCCTCGTACGCCGCCAGGTAGCCAAAGACGCAGAGGGCCATCTCGCCGCCGAGCACGCCCAGCGCGTAGCCGAGAACGGAGAGCGGCAGGCCCGGTCTCCATCCCTCCTCGCGCCAGCGCAGGTGTGCCGCGAGACCGAAAAGCATCGGGGCGGCCGCGACCAGTGTGTTCCGATGGCACCACCACGCCACGGGAAGCCAGTGCGCGTAGTTGATGGCGAACAGGAACAACGTGAGGAGCGCCAGCGGCCGGGGGAGGCTCCGGCGCAGGATCAGCATCAGCCCCCAGAGCAGGAGGGCGTACCACAGGATCGAATGGACATGGGCCCATACGGCCGCTTCTCCGAAGAGAGCGTGGTCCAAGGTCATCAACGCCGAAGAAAGGGGGCGGAAACAGCGAAGCTTCAATTCGGGCAGCGCGAACCACGGAAAATAGCCCGCGGTCAGCACTTTCTCCTGAAAGGCGGGATTGCCGTCTGCAAAACGATACACATCGAACGGACTTGTCTTTTGCAGGCCGCCCTCGATGTTCTTCATCAGAAAGAGGTCATCGAGCAGATAACCCAGCGGAAGACTGCTTGAAGCCAGGACAATGGCGGCCACAAACGGCAAGAGATATCCCCGGCGATTTCCCCAGGGAACCAGCGCGTAGAGGAGTCTGTTCAGCATGTACTATCCGGTGCGGTTGAATACAAGAACCCGGTTACCTTACCCCGAATCAACCGGATTGTCACGGAGGCATCAGACCTCGCAAAGGCACGCGTCAAGAATGTCGAGGGCTTCGTCCATTTCCGCGCGGGATATCGTGAGCGCGGGCGTCAGCGTGAGGATGTTGCCCATGGTGATCTTGAAACTGAGTCCCTTGCTCAGGGCGCTGTACATGACTTGTTCCGCCTCATCCGTGGCGCGTCCGCCGCCGGCGCGGAGGAGTTCGACGCCGAGCATCAGGCCAAGCCCGCGGACGTCGCCGATGATCGCGTGTTGCGCTTTCATGGCGCGGAGCCGTTCGAGGGCATAAGCGCCCATCGTCCGGGCGTTTTCCAGGACGCCGTCGTCTTCGAGGCAGCCGATGGCGGCCAGTGCCGCGGCGCAGGCCACGGGGTTCTTCTCGTGCGTGTAGTGGCCGAGGGCGCGCTCCGGCATGGCCGTGTTGAGTCCTTCCCGGGCCAGAAGCGCCGCCAGCGGGAAGATGCCGCCGCCGAGGCCCTTGCCAATCAACAGCATGTCCGGCACGATGCCGTAGTGTTCGCAGGCGAACATCGCGCCCGTGCGCCCGAGGCACGTCGGAATCTCGTCAAGGATCAACAGGGCGCCGTGCTTGTCGCAGGCCGCGCGAATGCGTTTCCAGTAGTCCTGCGGCGGGATGAACGGCGTGCTGCGCACAGTCTCCGCAATCACCGCGGCCACGTCGCCTTCCTTCTCGAGCACATACTCGACATAGTCCGCGCACTTCAATGTGCACGCCTTCTCGCAGAAGGGACAGCCCGTCGGGTCGGGCGGCGGCACATGCTCCGTGCCGGGCAGCAGCGGCCCGATGCCCTTGCGGAAGATGGCCTCGCCCCCTATAGAGATCGCGTCGAGCGATGCGCCGTGGAACGAGTCCCACATCGAGATCGTCTTGAAACGGCCGGTGGCCGCGCGCGCCAGTTTCAGCGCCATGCCGGCCACGGCCGATCCGCCCGGCGCAAAAAGCACCCGGTTGAGATCGCCGGGGGCGAGCGCGGTGAGTCTCTGCGCGAGTTGGATCGCGGGAAGATTCGTGTAGCGGCGCGTGCAGAACGAGAGGTGCCGCATTTGCTCCGTGATCGCCGTGATGACTTTCGGGTTGCCGAAACCCACCTGATGCACGTTGTTCCCGTGGAAATCCAGCAGGCGCCGCCCCTGAAGATCCTCGATGCAGGCGCCCTCACACGCCCGAAGCACATTGAGGCACGGCGTCGAAAGCGATTGATGCAGGAAGACCGCCGCGTCCGCGTCGAGCCACTGCTGCGTTTCCACATCAATGTGTTCGCGCGCCCACGCCGCACGTCTCGCGGAGAGGTTCAGGTCGCCTTCCGATCGCAGATCATCCATACGCTGTGCCCTTTTCCCCGGGTGCGTCACCCCTGCCAATCATCCAAACGCAAGCCTGGAACTCGAACAAACTCCGACTGGTTGTGTGTCACTGGCGGACCGCCACTCGCCAGAGCGATGGCAGTCATAACGAAATCGCCGGCCGTCTCAAGACGGCCATGCAGAAGTCCGAGTCCAGATCCGTATGAACCAGGACTGCGACTCACCGGGCGACAGTGTCGGCGTCTGCATCGTTCTCTCGCCTGATTACAGCACAGAAGCCCGTGGCGGTCAACGCAGTGTCCATTCACCACCCGATCTCGACGGCGGGCGGAGGCAGTTCGCGCCGGATTTCGTCCATCCGGCAGCCGAAGCCCGGCCCCGTCACGCTGCTCAGATCCAATTTGCCGCGGCGGCGCTGATACAGCCCGGGATGCACCGCGGCCTCGGGTCGGCTGGCCTCCGGATAGAACTGCATCGCGTTGCTTTCCACGCCCATGATGGTTCCGGCGTGCGCCGCAAGCTGCACGTGCGGGATCTGCGCCAGCATCGGGTTTGTGAGGTCCTGAACCATCAGCGTCATGCCGTGGGCCTTGGCCCAGCACAGGCTCAGCAGCGCGCCCGTCTGCGTCTTGCACGTCTTGAGCGCCACCCCGCTCCAGCCGAGTGCGCGGCCGATCCGCACGAGCCGCCAATCGTGGGCGCTCTCGTCCATGAAGAGCGGTTTGCGCGCGGACACGCTGTGCACGTCAATGCGGTGTTCTTCCAGTTCGTAGGGAAACGGCTGCTCGACATACAGGATGCTCCCGTAAATGCGCGGGTGTTCGAGCAGGAGCCGATCGAGTATGTCATTGACGTAGGCCGGGTCGGAAACCGTGCTGTTGAAATCGGTGGTGAGCCACAACACGCCCTCTTCGAGGGCAATCTTTCCCACGGCCACGAGCCGCGCGTAGTCCCAGGCGGCGTCAGTGCCCCGCAGCTTCACTTTCAGGCACGTGAGTCCGTCGCGGCGGATCCAGTCGCGCAGCAGCACCGGATAGCCGTCGTCCGGCTCGGAGCCGTCGCGCTCCGCGGGATCGATCCAGTCTTTCCCGCCCACGAGATGCCACGCCGCAAGCCGCTCGGTTCGCGGCAGGACAAAATAGTCTTCCGGATACTTGCCCCTGAAAGAGACGTCCGCATCGTCCGCCGGCGTGAGGAAGGCCGCCAGGTCCCGGTTCATGTAGTTGGCGTTGTAAGTGCTGTACGTGGGCACGCCGTGCAGCTTCCCGTAGGCGTCGTGCAGGGCGAGGTCAAAGGCGGAACAGCATACGAGGGCGGCAAGATACGGCATGGGTTCCGCGCGCTTGGCGTTGAGGGCGGCTGCGGCCGCAGGCAGTTCCCGCTCGATGAAGGCGTGTCCCACTTCAAGTGGATGCCCGGCGCAGTTAAAGTGGGCAAAGAGGCACGCAAGGCCTTGCGTGAATTCACACAGCGCGCCGTGCCGTTCTTCGTAGCTGAGCGCGCTTGGCCAGACCCATTGCACACTGAGCGGGGTTTCGCCCCAGCCCACGGCGCTGCGTCCCGAGGCGTCCTCGACCCGCACGGCGGCCCGGGCGCAGGTCACACTCGTGAGCGTTTCCGGCCCGAATTTCAGGGGCACGCGCGTCTGAACCGGCAGGAAGTGGAGCGATGCGGCCTTGGGACGGATGTCGGTGGGTTTCGCCATGGGCCCTTCCTTTCGTCTCACGCGGTCAACGCCGGCGGCATGCTACGACGCAAGGAGTTTCAGGATCTCCTCGGCATAGAGTCCGCGGCGGTGCGGCCCGAGCGTGGCCACCCGGTCGAACTCCTCAATCGTTCGCGGATTTGCCTCGGCGATCTGCCACATCGATTCCCGCGTCAGCACCACGTCGGATTCCACGCCGCGTTTCGCGGCCGCGTCCCGACGCCATTCAAAAAGCGCTTTATAGCGCCGGGCGGCATCGGCCGAGTGGCGGCGCTGCTGCCGGGGCAGCACTGGCGGACGCATGCGGCGGCCTTCGGCGATGGCTTTCAGCAATTCCGGCCCCAGGCGCTCCAATTGCTGCTTCGAGAGGCAGTGGAGTCCGGCCAGTTCATGTTCCGTCTTGGGCGCGTGCCGGGCCAGGAGCAGGAGCCGCTCCTCGCCGAGCACCTTGAACGGCGGCCAGTTCCGCTCGCGGGCTTCTTTGTCCCGGAAGAGGTAGAGCGCCTTGAGGATGGCCTGCGCGCGGGGCCGCAGTTCACGCGCCCCGCCCACGCCCCAGAAACCGTCGGGATTGAAACTGCGCTCGGGCATCGCCACGCGGCACTCGTTGGCGAAGATCTCGAAGGCCTCCTCGAGGCATCCCTGCGCCTTGAGCCGCGCGGCCAGCTCATCCCGGAGCCGGAGCAGATAATGCGTGTCGCGTTGCGCGTAGGCGAGCATTTCGTCCGAGAGCGGGCGCTGCGCCCAGTTGGCCTTCTGAAAGCGTTTGCTGAGTTCAATGCCGTAGAAGTCCTGGAGAAACCAGGCGAGCCCCATGTTCTTGTGGCCGAGAATCCTGCCGCCCCACATTGTGTCGAAGAGGTTCACCACGTCCCAGCCGTAGTGATACTTGATGAGCATGAGGTCATAGCTCGAAGAATGGAAGACCTTCTCCGTCCCGGCGTCCGCAAAGAGTTCTCCGAGCCCGTCCAGATTGATATCCGCAAGGGGGTCGATAATGAAGTCGTGGCCCGGCACCGAAATCTGAAACAGGCACACCTGTTCCTGATAGGCGTAAAGGCTGTTCGCTTCCAGGTCCACCGCCAGCCGCGGCTGATGGCGAAGAATCTCAAGGCATTCTTGCCACGCGGACTCTGTGTCGATTAGCTGATAGGGGGGCAACTCCACGATTCACCTGCGCTGTCGATTCGGGCGCCATTATACGCCCCCAAGACCCGCCGGTCACCTTTTTGCCCGAAGCCTCGAGGCGCAACGCCCGAAGCGGTGCTGGCATGCCCCGGCGGAGTGTCCGGCCGGAAGGCGGCGAGGGGCCGGAATGGACTTGCCGGCGCCTCTTGGGCAAAGATAGCGGGAAAGGAAGAACGCGGCATGCTAAAACGCTCCATCCGGTACGCGGCCTGTCTCGCGGCTTCGACGGCCCTCGTCCTGCTGCTGATCGAGGCCGGGCTCCGGGTCTTTCTCGGGCTGCCGCGGGGCATGTATGACGTGCAGCCCTCGGACGGGGGCAGCCTCTATCGCCGCAACGCCGCGATCCATCTGCTCTGGACGCCGATCCCCTACACAATCCAGACGAACCGCCTCGGCTTCCGCGGACCGGAGGTCAGCGTCGAGAAACCCGCCGGTGTCTTCCGGATCATCGCCCTGGGCGACTCCGTCACGGATGGGTTCTACGTCGAAAACGAGAACACGTTCCCGTTCCAGTTGGAGCGGATGCTGCGGGCTCGCGGGACAGCGGCCGAAGTGGTGAACGCCGCCCGCGGATTCACCGCCATAGACGGCGAATTCGAGATCCTGAAGAAGTTCTGCCTGCCGCTCACGCCGGACCTCGTCATCCTGACGTTCTGCTCAAACGACATTGAGGAGATCCGGGACAAGCCGAAGGAGGCGCTGCTCAAGAGCGACTTGTTCGAGCCGGAAACCGCGCGCCGCAGCGAGTGGCTGATGTTTGGCCGGACCGCCCTGGGCGAGTGCATCCTGGACCTGAGCCTGCGTTGGAAATTCCCGAAGTACCGGCACAACCGCGCGGTGCTCTCGCAGCACGAACTGGCCGCACGCTATGAAATCCCGGGCGGCGACCGCTTTCGGGAGAACGCCCGGTTCTTCCTTGATCATCACGCGGCGCGCAGCCACGGCATCATCCTGTACGAAGAGTACACGCCTGAACAGCGCCAGTCGATCGAGAATTACCTCTGGGTGCTCGAACAGGTGAATCGCTTCTGCGCGGAACATGGCATCCGACTCGTGTTCAGCTACTATCCCGATTACCCGGAGGTGTATCTGCCCGAGCGAAATGTGCCCATGCGCGCCCTGCTCCGTGAGGGCTGTGCACGGCTGGGCATTCCCTTCATCGACCTCGTGGAACCCTTCCGCCGGGAAACGGGCAAAGTGCTCCACTTCGCCCCGCTGGATTTCCACCCGAATCCCGAGGGAAACCGAGTCATCGCGCAGGCGGTCGCCGATTTCCTGTCGGCACAACGGCTCGTGCCGCAGTAATCCCGCTATTTCAGTCCGGCCTCCTGCGCCGTGCGCCGCAGGTCTTCGACCCAGTTGACCAGGTTCGGACAGCGGTTGAAGCGACGTCCCTTCAGCCAGGTGCCCTGGATGTGATACGTGAGCGGCTGGCCGGCCTGGCAAGCCAGGACCACCTGATGCTCCTGCGGGGATTCCTCCGCCCGGAGGAAACTGGACGGCGGAAACACGACGCCGAGGCCGATCCAGCCGGCGGCGGGCTCCTGAATGCCCCAGTTCGCCAGCACGCCGGCGGCCTTGTCCAGCGCGAACGACTCCTGCCGCAGCGTGCGCAGGCCAATCCCGAGTTCCAGTTTGTCCGCGGGCGCACCCCCGGATACGGTCAACTCGATGGGCGAGTCCGGCCGGCCGGCCGACGCGCTGCACCGGAACTGCACGGCATAGGGCGCGCTCTCCGGCCCCACATGCTCCGCGCGCAATTCGATTGTGACCCGGTCCGGCGTTTCGGAGACCCGGCGCTTCGTCCACACGATGGGGCCCTTGCCCTTCGGGCTGTAGACGGGATACGGCGTGCCGTTGACGTAAAGCGTCGCGCCGCCGAGTCCCGGCGTGTCGTCCACGTGCAGCGCATCCATGCCCCAGGGCTGCTCCTCGTGATACGCAGCGCCGCCGGCGAGCCCGGGGAGGATCAGCCCGTCCTTCGTCTTGCCGAAGAAGTCGAACTGCCCCCAATACGCGCGATAGGCCGCTTTCTCCGACTCCCAGCCGATATTGGGCGGCACCCAGTCCTCGGCCACGGCCACTTTCGGCTGCGCGTACTTCGCGAGGCGTTCCGCGCGAAACGCGGCAAGTTCCGGCAGGGGCGAAACGAGCTGGAAGGCGCGTTCGAGCAGCGTGCGCTGCTTGTCCGGCTTTCCCTCTCCCCGCAGCGCATCAAAGTCGCGCCAGAAGGCCGGGTCCGCGTGGCGCGCTTTCAGGGCGGCTATCTGAAGGTCATTGCTCAGCCCAAGATAGTAGCGCCACGACTCCTGGCTGGAAAGGAGCCGGACCCGCAGGTCCGGGGTCAACACCGGCGTTTCAAAGCCGGAATCCAGAAGCCGCCATGCGGCATCGGGCCCGGTTGCGCCCAGTTTCGCGGAGGCTTCGCGTAAGCGCGCGGAAAGGGCAAACAACTTCGCGGGCAGCTTGGCGAGCAGCGGCTGCATCACGCCGCTGACGCTCGCATAGTCGTACGGAAGATCCCGCGGCTTGGCCGTGGCGCTCCACCCGTCCTCGAACGTGCCGTCGTTGTTCACATCAATGTTCGTGCGATCCAGATAGCCGTCGCCGTCGCTGTCCAGCAACTCATAGCGCATGTCCGGCGTCTGATCGTAGTCCATGTCCACCTGGATCCAGGCATGGCTCGTGCCGAAGAGGTGGATGCGCTTGTCGGCCGGGCTGAAGTAGACACGGATCGGCCCGTTCGCGGCCGTGGCCACTTCGAAACGTTTGTTGTTTACGCCGCAACTGGGCCCGCCGATCTGCTTGAAGAACTCGTTGCCCTTGGCGATGATGCCTTCCCACCGCTCCTGCGTGTCCTTGTAATGGCCGTCTCCGAAGGCTTCTCCGTCCATGTTGAGGTCGTTCTCGTCCCACGTCAACATCTGCTGCGGCCACGCCTGCTTGAGCGTGAAGCCGGGCGTGGCTTCGTAGGACAGGAAGCCGCCCGCCGGGATGCCGCGCAAGGTTCGGCGGTCGGCCAGGGCGGGGTCGAGCGCCAGGCCGTCGGGCATGTGCGCGCTGATCGACACGTCGTAATCACGAGGGCTGTCCCGCGTCGCGTCGTTGTCCGCATCAAAACTGTAGCGCAGGTTCTTGATCGTGTCGCCGCGGCCTTCAATCCGGATCGTCTCTTCGGCCACGCCGTCGCCGTCGTGGTCATAGAAGAGGAACGGATTCTCGAAGGCGGGCACCCACTCCTTATCGTCCGGGCCGAGGAGAAACGCGGAGAACAGCTCGTTGCCGCCGAAATGGCTTCGGGTCTGACACTCGTCCTGCCGATACGTGTAGCCGACGTCGTACCACAGCAGGTTGTCGTCGCCCACGTCATCGCCCCACCACACAGTGAGTTGCCCCTTTGTCCAGCCCAGGAAGAAGAACGCCACCTCATCCACATCCTGGTCCTTGTCGCGGTCCGTGTAATCGCACACGGCGTCCGCCGTGCCGTCGCCCTTCCAATCCGCGACGTAGAGATCACTGTCGAGATCCGGCTCATCACCGTCGCGCAGGTCGCCGTCTTCATCGATGGCGCGGACCAGCACGGGCAGCATCGAATCGGGGTGCCGTAGATCGAGATCGACAAACCACACCTCCTCCGGCTTGCCGTCTCCGTTCTGATCCACATAGTGCCGTTTGCCCGGCGTATCCTTCATGACCTGTTCCCGCATCGCCGGGTCCAGCGTCACCGCGCCGCCGAAAGCCCGCTGGAACAGCGCCCGAATCACCGCCTCGTCCGCAGCCCAGGCCGTGCTCCCCAGCAGGACGATCATCGCGACGAACACGTGGAATTTCCGCATCGCTTTACCCTCTCCCTGTGCGCGGCGGGCAAGGACCATCCTGCCTTCGCGCCCGACTAGCATGCCCGAGGATGGGACGGCGTGTCCAGCGGCCTCAGGGGCGTAAAACAGATGGCCGGGGCGCGCCCGAAAGCGGCCCCGGCCGTCCATTTCGTCTTTGATGGCGGTTCTAGATGACGCCGAGCGATTCCAGCTCCTTCGCCAGATGTTTCTTTTCGGCGGCGGTGAGGTCGCGTTGGGGCGGACGGACGTAGCCCGCGTCGAATCCGCGCAGGCGCATCCCTTCCTTGAAGATGGCAAGGTTGCGGCCGTATTGCAGGACGCGGCAGAGCCGTTCGAGCTTCACCTGGTCCTTCCAGGCCTGCTTGAGGTTGCCCTTCTTCACGTTGTTGTAGACGGAGAGATAGATTTCGTGCCACACGTTCGAGGTGCCCGAGACCGCGCCCGCGGCGCCGGCCACGAAGGCCTGGAACCCGTATTCGTCCGCGCCGTTCACCACGTAGAAGCCCTTGGGTGCGTTGCCGATGAGGCGGCTCAAGAGGCCCATGCTTCCCGAAGAGTCCTTAAGCCCGACGATGTTCTCGACGGACTCGCCCAGCTCGAGGATCAACTCGGCGCTCAGGCTGTTCCGGGCGCAGCTCGGGATATTGTAGAGGAGGATCGGGAAGCCTTTGGCGGCCTTCGCAATCGTCGTGTAATACGCCCGCAGCGACAAATCGTCATAGGCATAGTAACCGGGCGTTACGACGGCCGCGCCGTGCGCGCCGCATTCCTGAGCATGCCGGATCAGTTCGATCGTAGTGGCCGTGTCGCAGCCGCCGGTCATCGCGATCACGAGCGTCTTCTTGCCCACCGCGCGCACGACCTCTTCCAGCGTTTCCTTGCGCTCGTCCGGGGTGAGCAGCATGCCTTCGCCCGTGGTGCCGCAGGGAAACAGTCCGTTCACGCCGCCCTTCACGAGTCGTTCCGCCACCAGCCCGACCTTGTCGAAATCCACAAACTCGCCGTTCTTCGTGAACGGCGTCACCATCGCCGAGATAATGCCTTCCACTTTAAAAGCCATGTTCTTTCCTTTCATGTGAACGTACACGGGCAGGCATGCCGTCCGGCATGTCGAATAAGCGCATTGTCGGCGTTCGTGTCCGAACGCGAAGAGCAAGTATACCCCTCCGCGTTCTTCCGAACAAACTGGCGCGCCGAAACCGTGTTGCGCACCCCGAATTCCAATCCGGATGGATACGCGGCTTCCGCGGCATTTCCCGGCCGGCACGCCATGCGCCGTGGCCGGGTCTTGTGCTATCATTACCACTTCCTAAACATTCTTGCGGAGGACGTATGGCGAAAGGAATTACGACGCGCGCCGAGGACTACTCGCAGTGGTACATTGACCTCGTGCTGAAATCGGAAATGGCGGATTACTCGCCGGTGAAGGGCTGCATGGTGATCCGCCCCACCGGGTACGGCATCTGGGAAAGAATCCAGCAGAACCTGGACCGGATGTTCAAGGAAACCGGCCACGTCAACGCCTATTTCCCGATGTTCATCCCGGAGAGCTTCCTGAAGAAGGAGGCGGAGCACGTCGAGGGTTTTGCGCCGGAATGCGCGGTCGTGACGATGGGCGGCGGCAAGAAACTCGAGGAGCCGCTCGTGATCCGGCCCACGTCGGAAACCATCATCTGGTCCACCTACAAAAACTGGATCAGTTCCTATCGGGATCTGCCGCTGCTGATCAATCAGTGGGCGAACGTGTGCCGCTGGGAAATGCGCACCCGGCTCTTCCTGCGGACGACGGAATTCCTTTGGCAGGAAGGCCACACGGCCCACGCCAGCTTCGAGGATGCGGAGGAAGAAACCCAGAAGATGATCCGGGTCTATCAGCGCTTTGCCGAGGAGTTCCTGGCGATGCCGGTGCTCGTCGGCCGCAAGACCGAATCCGAGAAATTCGCCGGCGCGAACTACACGCTGTGCATCGAAGCGATGATGCAGGACGGCAAGGCGCTTCAGGCGGGCACGTCGCACCACCTCGGGCAGAATTTCGCGAAGGCCTTCGACGTGAAGTTCCAGGACAAGGACAAGGAACTGAAGTACGTCTACGCGACGAGTTGGGGCGTATCCACCCGGCTCATCGGCGCGCTCGTCATGACGCACAGCGACGACAAGGGGCTTGTGATTCCGCCGCGGCTGGCGCCGCTGCCCGTGGTCATCGTGCCCATCTATCGCAGCGACGAGGAGCGGGATCTTGTCCTTGGCAAGGCGCGCGAGATGACCCGGGGCTGGGATCCGCTCTTCTTCAAGATCGACGACCGGGATCAGTACAAGCCCGGCTACAAATTCAACGAGTGGGAGCTGAAAGGCATTCCGATCCGCATCGAACTCGGGCCGCGCGACGTGCAGCAGAACGCCGTGGTCGCCGCCCGCCGCGATACGGGCGAGAAGGTGACGCTTCCCATGGAAGGCCTGCGCGAGAAACTGGACGAGATGCTTGTGGCGATCCAGCAGAACCTCTTCGATACCGCGAAGAAGCGCATGGACGAGAACACGTTCAGCGTGGACAGCTATGACGAGTACAAGGCGCGGGTGGAAGGCGGCGGGTTCTACCGCGTCTTCCTCGATCACACGAACCGTGAAGTGGAAGAGAAGCTGAAAGACGACACGAAATCCACGATCCGATGCATCCCCTTTGATGCGCCGGAGGAGGAAGGTCCCTGCATGATCACCGGCAAGCCGTGCACGTCGCGCGTGATTGCGGCGCAGGCGTATTGACCGGAGTTGAACTCGGCGCCGCGGAAGCATAGGCTATAGCCGAGCCTTCACGGCATACTCAAGCATAGAATCCGGAGCGTGAAACCCCATGAACTGGAAAATCCTTGGTCCCTTCATTGCGGTCGTCGTCATTCTGCTGGTGGTCCCGGTGCTGCCGACGATCATGGCCCTGACCTCCGGCGGCGGTTCGGACAGTCCCGTTGCGACGAATGTTAAGGCCGCGCCGCCCCTCTTGAATACGGGCAACCTGACCGGCACTGCATGGCAGGTGAAGACCCCCGAGATCCCCGTGGCGGTCACGATCGCCCTGAATCCCGGCGGTCAGGCCGTGGCCACGATTCCGCCCGCGATGGCCGCCATCGCCATACAGATGATCGGCACGGACACCCTCACCGGCACGTGGTCGGTGGACGGCGCGAAGCTCAAAGCTTCGGTCATGTTCAAAGGGGAGGAGAAAAAGGTCAACTGCGAGATCATCGGCGACAAGATCTATTTCAAAGACAACAAGGGCGAGATGCGGGAGATCCAGCGGGTTCAGTGAGCCTGCCGCCCCGCCGCTCTGTGCCGCATCCCCACCGGCACGCCCGCACTGCATGATGGAGAGTCTGTTTCTTGAATAACAAGGTGATCCTCGGCGTGGTCATTGTTTTGGCCATCGTGTTAGGCCTGCCCCTGATTGCGGGGTTGTTGATGCCGCCCCAGGCTGCGGCCCCGCCCGCGGCGCCCGCACCGGTCGCCGCACCCCCGCCGCCGCCAACGTTCCAGCCGCCGCAACCGCAGCCGGCGCAGCCTGTGTATGAGGCGCCGCAGCAGCCCGCGTTCCAACTCAACGCGCAGACGCTCGCCAACACGGCCTGGATGGTGAACACCCCTCAAGGCCAGGTCGAAGTGCAATTGCTTCAGGGCGGTCAAGCGCTGGCATCGCACCCCATGGTCGGCCAAATTGAGGGCACGTGGCGCGTCGCCGGCAGTCAGGTCAATGTGACCGCGAAGGTCTTTAACCAGAGCTACAATCTCTCCTGCAACATTCAGGGGGACACGCTCATGTATCAGGGCGCGCCCATCCAGCGGCTGCGGTAACGCATGACGCGCCGCCGGTGGGGGTGAAGGAGGCACGCATGGCAGGCCGGTTCGAGGGCAATGTCGTATTCATCACGGGGGCTTCCGCGGGCATCGGCGAAGCCACGGCGCGCGCCTTCTCTCGCGAAGGCGCCAAACTCGCGCTGGCAGCGAGACGCCTGGATCGGCTCGAAGGACTCTGCCGCGATCTCAGCGCGGCCGGCACCCCCGCGCTGGCGCTGGAATGCGACGTGCGGGACCGCGCGAGCATCGACGGGGCCGTCGCGAAAACCGTCGAGGCCTTCGGCCGGATCGATGTCGTGCTCGCCAACGCGGGCTTTGGCGTGTCCGGTCCCATCACGAAGCTCGACACGCCCGATCTCCGCCGGCAATTCGAAACCAACGTCTTCGGCGTCTTTGACACCGTCTTCGCCACACTGCCCCATCTTATCGCGAGCAAGGGCCGCCTGGGCCTCGTGGGCAGCGTCGCCGGACGCATGGGCGCGCCCACGGCCGCGCCCTACACCGCGAGCAAATTCGCCGTCGTCGGCTTTGCGGAATGCCTCTATTACGACCTTGCGCCGCTCGGGGTTTCCGTCACGTGCATCAATCCCGGCTTCGTATCAAGCGAAATCCGAAGCATCAACAATGACGGGAAGTACGTGGGGAACCCGGACCCGGTTCCGCAGTTCCTCGTGATGCCCGCCGAGAAGGCCGCACCGCAGATCGTGCGCGCCTTGTACCGCCGCCAGCCCGAACTCGTGATCACGCGGCATGGCAAGGCCGCCGTGTTCATGGCCCGGCACTTCCCCCGCACCACACGATTCGCGATCCGGCTCGGCTCGCGACTGGGGGCAAAGAAACCCAAGGGCAACTGATTCCGGCTGCACCTCCCGGAAGGGTCGCGTTTCCCGCCCGCGGTGATCAGGCCCCGTCCTGGTGATTTGGACTGCGGCCGCTTCCCTCTTACAATGTCCCGAAGCGAATGCAATGCATGGGCAAGGAAGGGATCTCCGATGTTAGTCAAACGAGCGATGTTTCTTGGACTGGCCGCCCTGGGTACGATGCTGGGCGCCTCCGCGCAGGGAGACGGCGGCCTCGCGGTGAGCCGGCTGCGCTGCGAATACCTGTCGAATCCCCTCGGCATCGACGTGCCCGAACCGCGCCTGGATTGGGTCGTTGCGTCGCCGCAGCGGGGCCAGAAACAAACGGCCTATCATATCCTCGTGGCGAGCACGCGCGCCGCACTGGACGCCGGCTCCGGCGACCTCTGGGACACCGGCAAGGTGGCCTCCGAGGAGACCGCGCAAATCGCGTATCAGGGCAAGCCGCTCGCCTCGCGCGCCGCCTGTTACTGGAAGGTGCGCGTGTGGGACCGCAACGACAAGGTTTCGGCCTGGAGTGAGGCCGCGTCTTGGACGATGGGGTTGCTCGCCCCCCAGGACTGGCAGGGGAAATGGATCGGCCAGCGCGCGGACGACTATCCAAAGCAGGGCGATATCCCGGGGCCGCTCTTTCGCAAGTCGTTCCGGCTGGAAGCGAAACCCGTGCATGCCATCGCCTATGTCGCCGCCATGGGCTATTACGAACTGCACCTCAACGGCCGCCGGATCGGTGATGATCTGTGCAGCCCGCCGGTCAGCGACTATAACAAGCGCGCTTATTACGCCACCTACGATGTCACGGAGACCGTGCAGCCAGGAAAGAACTGCGCCGGGGTCTGGCTCGGACGCGGCTGGTTTTGCCGGGAGTTTCCGGGCGTGACGCACCCCGGCCCGATCGCGCGGGTCCAGCTGGAAATCACGCTTGAGAACGGCCAGACACTTCAACTCGGAAGCGACGAAACGTGGAAGACGCATCCGGGGCCGGTCACCGCCACAGGCCGCGTGCAGAACGGCAATCTGGACGGCGAACGTTTTGACGCGTGCGCGGTGGTGCCGGGCTGGGACACGCCCGAGCTGGACGACGCGACCTGGGCGGACCCTCAACTTGTTCAGCCTGCGAACATCGTGCTCTGCGCAAGCATGATGCAGCCGAACCGCATCACGGAAACGATTGCGCCGGTCTCGCTCAAGGAAACGGCGCCGGGCACGTATCTCTTCGATTTCGGGCGCAACCTCACGGGCATGATCGAATTCCATTTGTGCGGCACGCCCGGGAAACCCGTGTCGCTGTCGCTCATCGAGCGCCGCGAGAAGGACTCGGACGAATGGGTGGACTACGATCAACGCGACGAGTACATTCCGCGCACGGACGGCGAGGAAGTGTTCCGGAACCAGTTCAATTATCATGCGTTCCGCTACGTCGAAGTGAAGGGCATGACACGCCCGCCGAAACCCGGGGACATCAAGGCGCTCTTTTTGCGGACGGACTACGCGGAGCGCGGTTCATTTTCCTGCTCGAACGACCTGCTGAACCGGATCTACGACACGACGATGTATACCTACCGGTGCGTGAGCGCGGGCGGCGACACAGTGGACTGTCCGCATCGCGAGCGGCTGGGCTACGGCGGCGACTCTCAGATTACGAGCCGCACCGCGCTCTACGCGTACGACCTGGGCGCAATGTACACGAAATGGCTCGCGAATTGGCGTGACGTGCAGGATCCGGCCACGGGCGCGCTCCCGAACATCGCGCCCAACCCGCATCCGGCGGGCGGCGGCCCCACCTGGGGCGCGATTTCCGTCTTTCTGCCGTGGGACCTCTTCCTGCACTACGGCGACCGCCGCGTCCTGCAGCAGAACTACCCCATGATGAAACAGTACGTGGCCTTTCTGGATTCGAAATCGGAGAAGGATCAACTCAAGCCGTTTGGGGATCCTCAGTACGGGTTCCTCGGCGATTGGGTGGCGCCCGGCCACGATCAGGACTTCGGGCCGTGGTCGCCCGAGGAATGGCGCACTTTCTTCAACAACTGTTTCTACGCGCTGATCGTGGATCAGGTCGGAAAGACGGCGGCACTTCTCGGCGAGGCGCAGGATGTGGCCCATTACGCGGAACAAGCCCGGCGCCTGCAGCGGGCCACCCACGAACGCTACTTCAAACCCGAAACGAACGGCTATGTCGACGGCGGCCAGGCGTACCTCGCCATTGCCCTGCTTGCGGGCGTGACACCGGAAGCGCTGCGCCCACAGGTCCTCAAGCAGCTCGAACACACGATCGTCGAAACTAACCAGGGCCACCTCGACACCGGCATGCACGGCTCGATGTTCCTGCTGCGCTGCCTGAATGAAGCGCGCCGCGACGACCTCATTTTTCTCGTCACGAACCAGAAGACGTATCCGGGGTGGGGATACATCGTCGATCAGGGCGGCACCACGATGTGGGAACGATGGGACGGCGAATTCTCGCAGATCCACAGCACCCTCCTCGCGGCGGGCGAGTGGTTTCCCCGCGGCATCGGCGGCATCAAACCGGATGCGGCGCAGCCGGGATTCAAGCGCGTGATCATCGATCCGCGGCCCGTGGGCGATCTGGCCTGGGCAAAATCGCGCTACGACACGATCCGCGGCCCGGTGGCAAGCGAATGGCGGCGCGAGGCACAACGCTTCCTCCTGGATGTCGAGATCCCCGCGAACGCCACGGCCCTCGTGCGGATGCCCGCACGCACGGCCGAGGCGATTACTGAAAGTGGCAAGCCCGCGGCGAACAGTGAAGGCGTCGGCCGGATCACTTGCAGCAACGGCCTCGCGGAAATCGAAGTGGCCTCGGGATCCTACCGCTTTGCCTCTGAGTAACCGGCGCGCGCACGGCGGCACGCGGCGGGCGTGACGTCTGAATTGGCTCGCGCCCGCAAATGGGCTAGAATACGCGGCAGGGAAACGTGCGCGCGCGTGCCTTTGCCGTTTCGCGCGGCCGCGCGGACAATTTCGTGAGGGAGATCACATGGCTATGCTGAAATCGACGGGAAACCTTGCCGCGTGCGCCGCGCTGTGCCTGGCGGTGCTGGGATGCAGCGTCCAGCCGCCGGCCGCGCCCGCGGCGGGCGGTGCGGTGACGATCGGCTTCATTGTGAAGCAGCCCGAGGAACTGTGGTTCCAGCACGAGTGGGAATTCGCGCAACAGTGCGCGGACAAGTACGGCTTCAAACTCGTGAAGATCGGCGCGCCCGACGGCGAAAAGGTGCTGTCGGCCATTGACTCGCTGGCGGCGAACAAGGCGCAGGGTTTCGTCATCTGCACACCGGACGTCCGCCTCGGCCCGGCGATCATGGCAAAGGCGAAATCCTACGGCATGAAAGTCTTCACCGTGGACGATCAGTTCGTGGGTTCGGACGGATCGTTCATGGACGTGCCCTACATGGGCATTTCGGCGAAGGAAATCGGGCGCCAGGTCGGCGTGGCGCTCTATGCCGAGTTCCAGAAACGCGGGTGGTCCATCGAAGAGACCGCGGCCTGCGCGATCACCTTCGAAGAACTGAACACAGTGAAAGAGCGCACGGACGGCACGACGGCCGCGCTCACGGAGGCGGGCTTCCCCGCGGAGAAGATCTACCGGGGCGCGGAGAAGATCACTGATGTGCCCGCCGCATTCGACGCGGCAAACATCGTGCTCACGCAACACCCCGAAGTGAAGCGCTGGCTCGTGTACTCCGTCAATGACGAGGGGGTGCTGGGCGCCATCCGCGCCATGGAAAACCGCGGCTTCGGCGCCGAGAACGTACTGGGCATCGGCATCGGCGCGGGCACCGGCTTCATCGAGTTCGAGAAGGAGAAACCCACCGGCTATTTCGCCATCGCCGTCATCAGCCCGAAGCGGCACGGCTACGAGACCACGGAACGCCTGTACAAGTGGATCAAGGACGGCGTCGAGCCGCCGAAGGACACGCGCACGACGGCCACTATCGCCACGCGCGAAAACTACAAACAGATCAAACAGGAACTGGGACTATAGGCGGCGGCAACGCCCTGCACGGAGAATCACGCATGAAAGTCGGCATGTTGACCTCGCCCTTCGCAGATGAACCGCTCGTCAAAGTCCTGGATTTCGCCGAGTCCCTGTCCATTTCCTGCCTCGAGATCGCAGCGCGGCCCGGAAGCCGGCACCTCGACCCCGCCAAACTCACCGCGGCGCACGCCCGGGAGATTCGCCAGGCCGTGTCCGATCGCGGTCTCGAAATCAGCGCGCTCGCGTATTACACCTGCGACATCACCAAGCCCAGACTGACGCAGGCGGTGCAGGCGCAGGCCATCAGGACCATCGACGCCGCGGCCCGTCTCGACGTGGATACGGTGTGCATGCTCTGCGGTTTCCCCGCCGAGGGCATGAGCAAGTTCGAAACGATCGCCCGGGTGCTTCCCAAGGCGTTCAAGCCCATCCTCGCCCACGCACGCAAAAAGAAGGTACGAATCGCCCTCGAAAACTGGTACGCCACCTGCCTGCAGGGGCTCGACACTTTCGAAGCCCTCTTCGAGGCCATCCCCGATGAGCATTTCGGCCTCAACTACGACCCGTCCCACCTCTTCCATCAGGAATGCGACCACCTCCTCCCGATCCGCTTGTACAAGGACCGCCTCTTCCACACGCACGCCAAGGACACCCTGATCGACCGCGCCAAACGCGCACAATCCGGCATTTACGCCTCCGGCTGGTGGCGCTACGTTATCCCGGGTTTCGGGAATATCAACTGGGGCGAGTACGTCAGCCACCTCCGGGCCAACGGCTACGACGGCGTCCTGAGCATCGAGCACGAGGACCATACCCAAACCCGGGAAGAGGGTTTTATGCGGGGTGCCTGGTTTCTCGAACAGTTTTGCTAGCAGAAATCGCATAATTCTGGAATTTATGGAATTATAAGCCGCCATATAAGGGCTCGAAGAAGGAAAAAGGCTTGCCGGAACAGGCCCCGCTATGCTATAGTTAATCTTGGAACCGGACCGCAGGGAGGCGGAGCGGGTTCGAGGGAGATATGGGTCTATGGGACTGCGGATCAACGCTAATATTCCTGCGGTAAATGCTAACCGCCAGACAGATAAAGCCACACAAACCCTGGCGGGCAGCCTGCGTCAAATGGCCTCGGGGCTACGGATTAACCGCGCGGCGGACGATGCGGCGGGCCTCGCTATTGCCGATCGTTTTCGCACCCAGATCCGGCAAGGGCAGGAGGAAATAAACAACCTGCAAACGGGCTACAACTATGCCCAGACGGCGGACGGCGGACTCGAGGTCCAGCAGCAGGCGCTGCAACGGCTGAACGATCTCGCGACGCAGGCCGCGAACGGCACGTTGACCGCGGATCAACGCAACGCGATCAATACAGAGGCCCAGCAGGTGATGGGCGAGATCAACGACGTGGCCGCGAACACGCAGTATAACGGGCAGGCCATGCTCAATCAGAACACCACAGTGGATGTGGGCGCGGGCGGTGCGCAGGTGAACGTGGCCGCCTCGAATGCGGCGGCGCTGGGCATCAACGGGATTGACCTGAGCACCGCGGACGGCGCGCGGGCCGCGATGGACACGTTGAACACCGCGGGCAGCCGCCTGGATCAGAACCGGGCGGGCCTGGGCGCCCAGATGAACCGCTTCGAGAGTGCCATCAACCAGCGGCAAACGGGGGTCGAGAATGCGGCGGCCGCGGAATCGCTCATCCGGAACGCCGACCTCAGCCGCGTGCTGATTGACCGGACGCGGGGGCAGGTGCTGCAGCAAACCGGCCTCGCCGCCCTGATTCAAAGCAATGTGGGACAGCAGAGCGCCTTGTCCCTCTTGCGTGGCTAGCGCTGTCCGTGTACCCTTGACGCGGTCGCGGCCTCGATAGGAGGCTCGGACCGCGGTTTCTTATTCTTGGGGATACGCCTTGTTGGATTCCACACGCACACCAGACACGGAGCGCCTGTGGCGCGCGCGCCTCGAGCTCGAAGAGAAGCTGCGGCTGCGCCAGGGCAGGGAAACCGATTTCCACACGCCCGCCGCCCAGTTCCGCGCGGAACTCCTCACGCGCATGCTGAAGGGTTTCGGATTATATGAACGCGGACGCCGCAACGCGTGCCGGCCGCGCTGGACCGACCTCAGCTTCGCCTTTCCCGCGCTGCCCGAAGTGCTGGACGGGTTCCGCATCGTGCAGCTTTCCGATTTCCATTTCCTCACCGGAGACACGCGTTTTCTGGAGGCCATTCACGCCCTGCTCGAAAAGGTGGAAACGGACCTCTGCGTGCTCACGGGCGATTATCGATTCGGCTATTACGGATCTCAGGAACACGTCCGGGAACAGGTGCGCGGCGTGCTCGCCGGCGTGCAGGCGCGCTACGGCTTCTATGGCATTCTCGGCAATCACGACCTGAGCGATATTGTCGCGCCGCTCCGCGAACTCGGCATACACATGCTCGTGAATCAAGGTATGCTGGCGCCGGCGCCGGGCGCACCCCTCTGGATCGCCGGGGTCGACGACCCGCATAAGTTCCGCAGCGACAGTGTGGACGCCGCACTGGCGGGCGCGCCGGAGGACGCGTTCAAGCTGTTCCTGGCGCACTCGCCGGAATGCATTGCCCAAGCCGCCGCTCGAGGCGTGAACCTCTATCTCTGCGGCCACACGCATGGCGGACAAGTGCGCCTTCCGCTGATTGGGCCGCTGTTCTTGAACGCGCGGTGCCGCCGGGCCTATGCAGGCGGGCGCTGGCGTTTCGGCGCAATGTCCGGTTACACCACCTACGGGCTTGGCACCACCGACCTGCCCGTCCGATACTACTGTCCGCCGGAGGCCGTCCGTATTACGCTTCGCAAAGGGTGATGCAAGTTCCCGGCGCCGCACGGGACGGAATGCCCCTTGACGCTTGGCCGCGGCGGGGGCATACTTTCAACAGGTCTCATACGCGCGGGGCAGGGCGCCGTGCCGGGCGGCAAGAGGGCTCCGGTGAACGTGCGCCGCATTTCCGCGGGGGTAGTTCCAGTTCGATTGCATAGCGAAAACAAAGGAGGTGCGCCATGCGTCCACGCCCAGCGACTGCAAGTCTCGCCCTGTGCATCCTGCTTATGCTGTCCCTGGCCGGGTGCCCGAAACCCGCCCGGGTAAGCGTCGCGCCGGACGCCGTCACGCTCGCCGTGGGTGATTCGGTCCTGCTCACGGCATCCTCCACCGATGCCCGCGACAGCGAGTTCACCTGGCATTCCGACGATGATGCAATTGCGAGCGTCGCGCCGGACGGAACCGTCACCGGCGTCCAGCCCGGAGAGGTGGCCATTACGGCTGCCGGGAACCACAGCGGCGCCAGCGCTTCCGCGCAGGTGACTGTCGTGGCAGAGGGCGAGGGCGAGGGCGAGGGCGAGGGCGAGGGCGAGGGCGAGGGCGAGGGCGAGGGCGAGGGCGAGGGCGAGGGCGAAGGCGAAGGCGAAGGCGAAG
>CAILVY010000240.1 GCA_903837785.1 Candidatus Hydrogenedentota bacterium | reverse complement strand
GATTCAATGGGGCGAAGGGGTGAACCCCTGTGGACATGCCCTTACAACCAAGGCGGAGTTCTTTGCCCACCTGCAGGCCACCGCGGAATGTTTCAAGACCATCGAAGTATTCCCACATGAACCACCGATCCCGGGCGCTTTCTACCTATGGCACCCCCCCAATGGCGACTCGTTTGGGAAGTATCTCTCGGACTTGCTGGATTTCTTCGACAACGTGGAATCCCCCCATGATGCACGCCTCATCAAGGCAATGTTCTTGACGCCAGGGTGGGGCGGGTTGCCCGGCACGCGGCCTGCCTTCGTTGTTCAAGCGCCCGACCGAGGATGCGGCAAGTCTGCCCTGACAGACGCCTTAGCCGCACTGTACGGCGGGGCCATTGAACTCGAACCCGATGGGCGCGGCGAGGAGAAGATTCTTTCACGCCTCCTGAGCGAATCCGCCTTGACCCGGCGCGTCGTACGGATAGACAACGTCCGGACGGCCCTCTCTTCCGGTTTGCTCGAGTCGCTCATCACGATGCAGACCCTGAATGGCCACCGCTTGCATTGCGGGGATGCCACCCGGCCCAATTTCTTGACGTGGACTTTGACCGGTAACACTCCACGCCTGAGTCGGGACTTGAGCGACCGTGCTTTTGTCATTCGTCTGCGAAAGCCTCGTCCCCGCCCGGGATGGCGAGAAGAACTCTTCGCTTATATCGAGGAACATCGTACGGGGATCATTTCCGATATCATCGAGACGCTCAAGGGGGCACCGCTCGGGGTGACCGTGGGCGACCGCTGGCAAAGTTGGGTCGACGGGGTACTGACCCGGGTAACCGGCAAAGTTGCCGAGGTGGTCACTACCAATCAAGCGCGGCGCGATGAGGGCGACGAAAGCCTCGAAGAGGCGGCCACCATCCTTGCCCACCTATACAGGTGCCCGGAGCTGCAGTGGTCAGACGACCGTGCGTTCATCTTGAGCGTGCGAATGGTGGGCATCGTAAACGAGGCACTGAATCAACGTTTCAGCGCCATGCGAGTGGCCTCGATCCTCAAGGGGCATATCGAGGCCGGGAGGCTTCCGCTCGAATATCAACGAATCTCCAGTGCACGCGGCTGGGAACTGCGGCGGAGCGAAGAATCATGACGGCCATGACACCTATGACGCCTTTCTTGCATTGTCTTCTGTCCCGAAAGGGGAAGGAACGCCCCCTCCGATCTCCCAAGGAATCACAATATGAGAAACCCGTCATAGCCGTCATGGAGGCCATGTTTAGAAACGCAATAACGAGAATCCTTTGAAAACAGGAGCATTTGTCATGAAAGAGTCATCAGACAACCAAGTGGCCTGCTATCGCCGGTTTCACGAGGTCTTGAATCATGAGAGTGCATGCACTCGAAGATGGATTGTCGAACCTCGGGACTACGATTCCATGTTGGAAGCGGTCAGTTGCTTTGCCGCCTTGGCCAAAGTCCGTGTCCTGGTGGAGCAGGAGCAAGCGGCTTTCCGGAAATCGCTTAAACTTATGCGGAGTAATGACTAATGCCCGCATGCCGGCTGGCTCCGGAAGGCGAGTCTTGGGGTTTCCTCCAGGGAGATTCCAACTTGATGTCCGCGGATGGACCAAGGGGCCACAAGGGCGTCGCCATGTACGTGCGGCGAACTTACTATCAGGTCGTTGGTTCCCATTTACGGGTCAAAGAGGCTATGGCGGCATTCGGTTACGTGGGGGGGATGGCCACATATGACCTCCAGTGACCGCTTTAGCGAAAAATTAACGACTGCACAGTGGTCTGCCCTGCGGGCTCTGGTTGCGGGCTCAGATTATGCGGCCGCGGCCTCTGTCTCCGGGGTCTCGGTGCGTACGGTTCGGCGTTGGCGTACGCTGAAATGGTTTCGCAGCGAACTGGAGGCGGAGCAAAGCCGTGTAATGGAGGCCTCGTGCCTTCGTTTGGGGAACCTGACCCAGAAGGCGCTCAGCGTTCTCGAAGACATGATGGACGACCCTGAGGTGGCTGCCGGTGTGCGCGTGCGCGCGGCCGGGTTGGTTATTGATGCGGCATTACGCTGGAAAGAAGTGGCAGATCTCGCGGCGCGCGTGGAAAACCTCGAAAGGAGCTTATCAACATGAGCCTGAAGCAACGAATCAAGCGTCTTGAGGAGAAGATGGACGTGGAGGGGCCGGACATGACAGTCGTCATTTGCCTCGGAGACAGAGTCATCTGTTCGGCGCCAGAGGACCCTGATCTCATGGAAGAAGTTAAGGCAAAGGCAAACGGTGGCATGGCGGTCGTGATCAGAAGGCAGGATGGCAGTCGCCGAAAGAGCGGTTGACACAAGCAGCGCGCAATGATATACTCGTATCATGGAAACGATAACCCAGACCCTTCAACGAATGATAACGGAGTGCGGAACATCGCATAAGCAACTCGAAAGACTGTGCGGTGTGAATCGCCTCTCATTGGGGCGGTTCATGCGTGGGATGACCTCGCTTTCCCTCGACCAGGTGGAGATGCTGGCCAAACACTTTGGTCTGGCACTGCTGCCTGCAGAGAAGACGAAGCGAGCCCGGAAAGGGAATACGTAATGGCGCATTTGTTCAAACAGATGGTCACTCGCCGGCTGCCCGCGGGAGCGGAAATCATCACGAAGAACGGCAAGCGGCTTGCGCGCTGGACGGTGCGCGGCAAGATACGCACGGCGGAAGTGACGGGCGATGGCGTTGATGTGCGCGTCCGCACGGAAAGCGCAACGTGGTACGCCCGGTATCGCGCGGCGGCCGGAATCATTATGGAAGTGGCCACCGGATGCAAGGACAAGAGTGCGGCGGCTTCGCGGCTGGCGGAACTGGTGCAGGAGCAAGAGAAGATCCGGGGCGGCATTATCACCGCACACGAAGCGAAAACAGCGAAGCATGGACGCATGGCCTATACCGAAGCGGTCAAGCTGTTCACCGAGAACATGACGGCGCGGGGATGCGCGGCGGCGCATGTGGAACGGACGGGGGCGTATCTCAAGACAACGGCGGAAACCTTGGGTTGGAAGCAACTATGCGACATGAACCGGACCGGGCTTGAGCGGTGGCTTTCGATGCGGGCCGTTACCCCCAAAGACCCGGAGAAGCCGGACAGCGTCATGGGGGCGCGGGTACACAACGCCCATGTGACCGCGTTCAACGCTTTCGGCGTGTGGTGTGCGCGGCGCGGCTTTGTGAAGGCAAACCCGTTCGCGGGAACAACGAAGCGGGATGAGAAGGCGGACCGGCGGCACATCCGGCGGGCGCTGACGGCGAAAGAACTACAGCAACTCATTCAGGCGGCGCGGGTGCGTCCGGTCCGAGAAGCCCTGCGGGGGAATTGCGGCAGGGGCAAGGCGATGAAGAAGGCGGTGGCGAAAGTGCATAAAGAACGCTTGGACCACTTGCAGTGGCTTGGCGAAACCCGCGCGATGGCCTACTGGACGGCGGCGGCGACCGGCTTGCGGTGGGGCGAACTGCGAAGCATCACCCTTGGCGCGGTGCGGCTCGATGCGGACCCGCCGCATATGCTGCTCGCGGCGAAGGATGAAAAGGCGCGGCGTGGCGCCCAGATTCCGCTACCGGCGGACTTAGCGGCGGCGCTGTCTCAATACATTGCCGAACGGCGTTCGCGCCTTGTGGGGCATTCTGGCGCGTCCGTGGTGGCGTTTCCCGG